>JALYXS010000440.1 GCA_030946965.1 Acidobacteriota bacterium | reverse complement strand
CCTTGGGATAAGTCGTCTCCAAGAATTCAATCCCGAAGCGCGCGGCTAGCTGATTGAAGTGCTCGAACTCCGCATTGCCTTTGTCATTGCCGAGCAGTACCAGATGTCCGCCCTTCTTCACCCATTGCTCAATCGCGTCTATTTCGGATAGCTCGATGTACTTGGGGTCTTCCGTTTCGGCCGGGGTGTCGGGATCGACAATGATGAAGACATCGATGCCCGCGAGCGTTGCGGGAGTCACCCGCTCGGTAACCGTGCGAAGTTCCGCGCCGAGCGATTGCAGCAGCTTCCCGAATTCCGAAAAGCCGCCGGGCCGCGTGCCGTGCCAGCGATAGTGATCCGGCATCTTGCTTTCGTTGTTATGGAAGCCGTCGACCGCAACCACCGTCTTGGTTTGAGCCGGCGCCGATGGAATATAGAGCGCGGCACAGAGAGCCAGGAGACCGCCTATTTTCAACTTTTCGCCCTCATTTCCAAACCGGATTGATGAACGCTCCGTTCCCGGCAACGTCCCAGATAGCCAGTCGCGCCCACTTCCAACCCTTCGCGTCCAATTCCCAATCGAACGCGCCTTTTCCAAATTCTCGCGTTGTGTCGAGCGGAAAGATCTTGTGGAATATTTGCGTTCCATCGCCCCAAACCACTTCCACCATTCGCAGCGGAAACGTGTAACTCACGTCCGCGTGCGCCATCAGTTTGTCTCCTGCCGCTGTAATAGACGTTGCGGGCAGCGTGATCTCGCCCGTCGTGATGAAGTAATCGCCTTTCGCAACTGTATCGAGAAGCTGTCCGTAGTTATCGTAAGCGGGCAGCGCGGGAAGCCGCACGTAGTTGACGTTCATGTGCCCATATAACTCGTGCGTCGAATCGAGCTGAAACACATCCACCTCGCCAATCATCCGCTTCTTCAGCCCCAGGTTGTTCATATCGTCGACAGTCTTGAACGCGCGCTCGCCCAGCCGGGGCGACGACAGATCGGACGGCATCGCTTTCCAGCCGGATCCCAAATAACGCGGATCGTGGAAATAAAATGTATCCACGATCTTATCCGGATAGCCGGTCGAGCCCTTGGTGCGCGGATGGGTCTGATATACGTAGCCGTTCTCGGCGCGAACCATGTCCCACAGTTCTTTCGCGTCGCTTACGCGATAGACGGTTCCATATTTCGGGTCCGTACTCCGAAAAGGCTGTCCGGGTTTGCGGTCCATAAACCAATAGACCGGCTTCGGAAACACCAGCCCCCAATGCCCACCGAGGAAGGTGTTGGCTTCTTCGGAAGGCATCAGCAGGAAGTCCGCGTTCGATTGCGTCCGGCATGCCTCGAAGAAATTGTGAAGCTCTTGCAGGCGCACTTCGCCCAAGTCGCGCGGGTGGCCGTCCCCGTGAAAATCCATAATCATCGCCGAATCGATGCCAATCGTTTTCATCGCGGCCTTGAACGGCGGCTGCCATTCGAAACCATTCGCTCGCGCTTGCATCGTGTACGCCAGATGCCAATGCGGCGCGAAGGTCTTGTATCCCGGGACTTTCGGAAACCGGTCGGAGTGCGTATAGCGGAGGACGCCGTCGAGCGCGGCGCGCGGGCCGCCGTCGTTCACCGAAATGAACATGCGCATCTGCTGCTCGGTTCCGGGCGGCGCGTTCATCCATGGATAGTAAGGCGAATAATCGTCGGGATATTGGCGGATGCCAAGCGACACGTTGCCGCGCCAGGCGGTGTACCACACGTAGCCCATGTTGGTGGTGTAATCGCGGGCCATCATGTATTGATGAGGAGCGGGGAATACTGCCACGCTGCCGGCGCCCGATTGCGCGGCCAGGGCGCGGTACCGGACGGAAAGAGAACGCCGCTCCGAACCGTAGGCCGGTGTCATGGTTTGAAACTCGCCTTTTGTATCGAAATAGGCGATTTGCGATTCCATGTTTCCGCCGGGCCGCTCATCGTCCGGTTCCGCCATTCGAAGCCCCGCGTCGTAGAAGTAGGCCGTGTCGGGTTCCTGCGTGGACATGACGGCTTGCTGCTCGATCAGGCGGCTTCCCGGATAAAAGATGTAGCGGATACTTCCCGAGAAGATTCCGCAGCGCATGCCATCGAAGGAAATTTCGATGCGGTCGCCGATCGATTTCGCGCGAGCGGCTTGCGGACGAAACTCACCCAGGAAGCTCCGGGTTCCTTCGGGATGGCTCGGCGGAAAATCGAAAAATGCATCGAAGCCGCCGCGCCGCTTCCCTGTTTCGCACCGATAGAACGGCTGCGCGCGGTCGATTACGCGCTTGCCTTCGACCGAGACCGCGGCGATTAGAGGCTTCGTCGAGTCGAGTGAAAATTCGGCGGACCAGTTGCGGGACAATCCATCTTTCCAGTGAACTGTCGCGGCGGTCGTACTCGAATCCACCGTCGCCGGACCAGGCTGGACCGCTGACGCGTCGAACGTTATGGTCGCGGCGGAACAGCTTGTCGCAACCAAGAGCAGACCCTTGCAAATTAGCCGTTGCATCTCGCTATCCTACACGGATCCTACACGGTGCTATCGTACACGGAGGGTTCAGCCAAATGAATTACAGGCAACGCGCGACGTTAATTATCCTTCTCGCCTTTTCGGCGTTTGCTGCCGAGTGGAAACCGTCCGACGGCCCGCTTACGACGCCGTGGACCGCGAAAGTAATGGCCGGGCACGCTTTACCCGAATATCCGCGACCGCAGATGGTCCGTTCGCAGTGGACCAATCTCAACGGCCTCTGGGACTACTCCATTGCGCCGAAAGCCGAGAGCCGGCCATCGAAGGCGGACGGTCAAATCCTGGTGCCGTTTCCGGTCGAGTCGGCCCTTTCCGGCGTCAAGCGTCCGCTCACTCCCGATCAACGGCTTTGGTACCGCCGCGCGTTCACCGCTCCAATTCTTCACGGCAAACACCTGCTGCTGCACTTCGGCGCCGTCGATTGGCGAGCCGAGGTTTTCGTGAATGGAAAGCCCGCGGGCACGCACGAAGGCGGCTACGATCCATTCACGTTCGACATCACGGATGCGTTGAACGCAAACGGCCGCCAGGAATTGGTTGTGGCGGTCTGGGATCCAACCGATACCGGATTACAACCTCGCGGTAAGCAAGTGCTCAATCCTCAAGGAATCTTTTACACCGCCGTTTCCGGAATCTGGCAGACAGTCTGGTTGGAGCCCGTCCCGGTAAGCCACATCGACGATCTTGCGATGGTTCCGGATATCGACGGAAGAAGGTTGCGGCTCACCGTTCACGGCGCGGAAGGGGGAAAGTTCAAGGCCATCGCAAAGCTGAACGGCCGGACCGTGAGCGAGATTTCAGGAGATACAAACGTAGAGGCGGCGGTGCCGTTGAGCGAATTGAAACTATGGTCCCCATACGATCCCGCGCTCTACGATCTTGAAGTCACAATGCGGGGCGGCGATTCCGTCAAAAGCTATTTCGGCATGCGGAAGAGCGAAGTTAGCAAGGATACGAAAGGCATCGACCGCCTTTTCTTGAACAACTCGGTAATGTTCGAGATCGGGCCGCTCGACCAGGGTTGGTGGCCCGATGGCCTCTATACCGCGCCTACCGACGACGCTTTGCGTTTCGACATCGAAACCATGAAGAAGATGGGCTACAATATGTGCCGCAAGCACGTGAAGGTAGAGCCGGCGCGCTGGTATTACTGGTGCGACAAGCTGGGCTTGATGGTGTGGCAGGACATGCCGAGCGCCATGGGAGGCGATAGGAAAACCGGCGTTAAACGCGGCGGGCCGGAGGACGTTACTTTCAGCCCCGAAGAAGACAAGCAGTTCCGGCGCGAACTGGACGCCATGATTCACAACCGCGGCAACGCTCCGAGCATTGTCGCCTGGGTGCCGTTCAACGAAGGTTGGGGCCAACACGATACCAATGACATCTTGAAGCACGTCAAATCGCTGGATCCGTCGCGCGTGGTGGATGGACCAAGCGGGTGGGAAGATCGCGGCTATGGCGATCTAAAAGATATGCACCACTATCCCGGACCGGATATGTATCCGCCTCCGCCAGGTCGCGCGACCGTGCTGGGAGAGTTCGGCGGACTCGGGTTGCCGGTCGAAGATCACCTTTGGTGGAACAAGCGGAACTGGGGATATCGAACCTTCGAGGACCGCGCGAAGTTACAAGCCACTTACGAGGAGTTTATCGGCCAATTGAAGCCGATGATCGAGAAGGGTCTATCGGCCGCGATTTACACGCAGACCACCGATGTTGAGGGGGAAGTAAACGGCCTGATGACTTACGACCGGAAGGTTATTAAGTTCGATGTGGAGAAACTAGCTGAAGCGCACCGGCGGCTGCGCGAGATTGGGAAGGCCGCCGGCAAGTAGCAATTGGTTAGTGGGATTTGACTAAGTCGGGGAATTTTTCTTTCAAGTTCTTTAGCTTAGGCAAATCGTTATACACGACGTAAGGGTAGTTCGGATTGCGGTCGATGAATTTCTGATGATATTCCTCGGCCGGGTAGAACTTATCGAGCGGAACTATTTTCGTAACGATCGGTTTTGGGTAGACCTTCGACTGATCCAGTTCCTCAACGTAAGCTTCCGCCAAACGCTTCTGCTCCGGCGTGGTGTAGAAGATGGACGAACGGTATTGCGAACCCGAATCCGGCCCCTGGCGGTTTAGTTCAGTGGGGTCATGAGCTACCGAAAAATACACCTTCAATAATTGACCGAACGAGATCTGCGAAGGGTCGTAGGTCACCTTGACCGACTCCGCGTGGCCGGTCCGCCCCGTACTCACAATCTCGTAGTGCGCTGTCGCTTTGTTGCCGCCCGCGTAGCCGGAAACAACGTCCGACACGCCTTTCAGGTGTTCAAAAACCGCTTCGACACCCCAAAAACATCCTCCGGCCAGGACAACGGTTTCACGAGGAGTGGGAGAACTGGCGGCACTTAGTCCGAGCGCCGTCATCGACATTACCAATACCGTTTTTAGTTTCATAATTTTTCAAATTTGAGTGCGGTTCCATTCATGCAGTAACGCAATCCGGTGGGTTGCGGGCCGTCGTTGAAGACATGCCCCAGATGGGCATCGCAGCGTTTGCACTTCACTTCGTTACGGCGCGTGCCGAAACTCGTATCCAATGCAGTCTCCACATTTTGACGATCGATCGGTTTCCAGAAGCTCGGCCAACCCGTGCCGGATTCGAATTTCGTATCCGAGCTGAAAAGCGCATTGTCGCAGCAAACGCAGCGATAAAGGCCCTTTTCGTGGTTATTCCAATAGGGGCCGGTAAACGGGATCTCGGTGCCTGCCCGGCGCGTGACATTGAATTCCGCGGAGCTGAGGCGCTTTTTCCACTCCGCTTCGCTCAGGACGACTTTCTCCACCTTGGCGAGACCTTCATTCTGTCCCGTCTTGCTGAAGCGAACAACGGAGACTTGCTCAACCGGGTCGGCGGTCTCGGCGTTTGCCCGGAAGCCTGCCCCGGTAAAGGCGGCTGCCGAAATACTGAAAAATGCTCTGCGCGTTAATTTCATCGGTTTGTTTCCATTATGCAATTCGTTCCGGGCGGCCAAAAGTTACGGCGGCGTGATTCACTTGCATGAGGCAGTCCAATATGGCATGCTGGCTCTAGATGTTCGAAAGGCCCAGTCTCGACAGCCACTCCGACACGCCCCTCTACCAGCAGCTTTCGAAACATTTTGCTGAAATGATTGCTTCCGGACGGCTTGTCGTGGGAGAGCGGTTGCCCGCCACC
>JALYXS010000436.1 GCA_030946965.1 Acidobacteriota bacterium | reverse complement strand
GCGATATCGATCACGCTGATCGAGGGCGGATTGTAGCCGCCATTGAGGATCAGAAGAAAGCGTCCATCGCGCGAGAGGGCCGAAGACATGGGCAGCGTATCGACGGGAACCTGTTTGCCGGCGGGCTGCAAACGCCATCCGCTGTTCAACAAAAATCCCCCGGAAGGCAATGGGCCAACGTGTTCGCGCGGAGCGGGCTGGGAAATAAGGAGCGCCGCAGCGATCGCGCTAAGCGATACTACCTTGAGAAGGTCGTGGCGGGTCATGTATTGTGGCGCGCGCACTCTTGCGTGCGCCACGTACGGAAGCAGTTTAGCGGTTTCATTCAGTGTATTTTTGGGCGATTGGGAAACGGCGGCCTATGCCGAAGGCTTTGCTTGTGACCTTCAAGCCGGGCGCGGCCTGTTGGCGTTTATATTCGTTGCGGTCCACCTTCCGGGTAATGTCCGCGACGAGAGCCAGCGGCAATCCAAGAGATTCGGCGATCTCGCCCGGCGTGCGGTACTCTTCGACATAATCGCGCAAAACCGCATCGAGCACGTTATATTCGGGCAGCGAATCCGTATCTTTCTGATCGGGACGAAGCTCGGCGGAAGGCGGCTTCTCAAAAACGGATTCCGGAATCGCCCCGGGATGCCGCTTATTGGCAATCCGCGAAAGCGAGTACACCATTGTTTTCGGCACATCGCTAATCACCGCGAGACCTCCACACATGTCGCCATAAAGGGTACAGTAGCCGACCGCGATTTCGCTCTTGTTTCCCGTCGTCAGCACTAACGCGCCGCGCTTGTTCGAGAGCGCCATCAACGTCGCGCCGCGCAATCGCGATTGCAAATTCTCTTCGGTAACGTCTTCGGGAGCCCCGGCGAATAGCGGCGCAAGCACCTTCCGGAACTCTTCGTAAACCGGATTGATGGACGCCAGTTCGAATCGGATGCCAAGATTTTGCGCGAGAGCGCGGGCATCGTCCACGCTGCCTTCGGACGAATATGGACCGGGCATCCCCACGCCCATCACGTTGCCGCTTCCGATGGCATTGACGGCGATAGCCGCCGTCAGGGACGAATCGATGCCACCGCTCAGCCCGATGAGCACGCGCTCAAAACCGCACTTCCGGATATAATCCCGCGTGCCCAGGACGAGCGCTTCGAAGATAGCTTCGCACTCGTCGGGAAGATTCGAGTGGCAATCGCCCGTGCCGGATGCGGTGTCCACCACGATCAAATCTTCCGTGAAAGACGCCGCTTGGGCCAGGATACGGCCCTCGGCGTTCATGGCGAAGCTGGAGCCGTCGAAAACAAGCTGATCGTTCCCGCCAACCTGATTGACCGCAACCACGGGAACTTTGTGACGTCTGGCCGTGGCCGCGAAAAGTTCATGCCGCAAGGCGCGCTTGCCCATGTGGTAAGGCGAAGCATTGATGCTGATCAGAATATTTCCGCCTTGCGCAATCAGCTCTTCAACCGGGTCGCGCGAATACAGCCGCCGTTCCCAAAATTGCTTGTCGTTCCAGGCATCCTCACACACCGCGATGGCCAAGCGATTGCCCTCGATGGGCCAGATAGTTTGACTGTCGCCGGGGACGAAATAACGCGCCTCGTCGAACACGTCATAAGTAGGCAGCAGAATTTTAGTCTGCCGGAACAGCACTTCGCCGCGGCGGAGCAGCGCCGCGCTATTGGTCGCGCGCTTGCCCGAGGACGCGTGGGAGCGGCCCACGTATCCAGCCACGATGCCGAGCGGCAGCCCGGCGGTTTCGGCCGCAAGGCGCTGCAAGTATTCTTCGGAATGCGCCAAAAAGCTCGGTTTTTCAACGAGGTCGCGAGGAGGATAACCGGTAACGGATAGCTCGGGAAAAGCGATCAGCTCCGCGCCGCGTTGCGACGCTTCGCGCGCGAAACGAACCATCTTCCCGACATTGCCGGCAAGGTCGCCCACGGTGGTGTCGATCTGCCCGAGGGCAATACGCATGAAGCTTTATTGTAATGTGGCGCCACACCTGTCTCCCGGACGGCACATTGTTGTGGCTTCTAACTTCCGCTAAACTAAGAAATTCATCACAAGCGCCCAAGCGTGCAGTAGGGAAACGCGTGGGTATCCCAGTGCGTCCCTTCAAAAGCGCGGTGTGGAAAGGAATCGGGTTTTCAATGAAATCATTCAGGCCTGTGTGCCTGACGAGCGTCTTGGTCTGTCTGAGCGGCTTAACTCCAGCCTTTTCACAAGCTCAACAGCAGCCTAAGAAACCAAATCCATTCGAGCAGGTTCCGCAGGGCGTGGAGCCCGCAAAACCGGCCCAGACACCCCCCGGGCAGCCTTCGCTCGAAGCCCCGAAGACCGCTCCTGAAGCCCCGAAACCGCCGGCGGGAGCGAACGTAATCGAGGCTATTGAATTTCGCGGCGCCCGCCGCGTTCCGCAAGACACGTTGCGCGCTCTGATTTTCACCAAGAAGGGCGACGTACTTAACGACGAGGCTCTGCGCCGCGATTTCATGGCGCTGTGGAACACGGGACGCTTCGACGACATACGTCTCGAGACCGAGCCGGGCGAATCGGGCGCCATCGTCCGGTTCGTCGTGACCGAGCGCCCGGTCGTTCGCACGCTGAAGTATGAGGGCGCGAAATCGGTTACGGTTTCCGAAATTCTCGATCGCTTCAAGGAGCGCAAGGTCGGTCTTTCCGTGGAATCGCAATACGATCCCGCGAAGATCCAGCGCGCCGCCGTCGTACTGAAAGAACTGCTGGCTGAACGGGGACATCAGTTCGCGACCGTCGAGCCTGAGATCCGCCGTATCCCGCCCAGTTCGCTCGAAGTCATTTTCAACGTGAACGAGGGCGCCAAGGTAAAAGTAGGCGAGATCGCTATCACCGGGAATCACGTCTTCACCGATCGCGAAGTTATCCGCACGATGAACAACCTGAAGCCGATCGGAATTCCGTATTCGATCTACCTTGAAGATCTTTTCTCGAAGACGTATGACGCAAGCAAGCTCGAAGAAGACAAGGAGCGCATACGCGACGGGTATCAGCAGAAAGGTTACTGGTTT
>JALYXS010000092.1 GCA_030946965.1 Acidobacteriota bacterium | reverse complement strand
CACCAGCCGTCCGCCCTCTCGCAGAGCGTCGTGGAAGCCGGCCAGCATCTTCGCCGGGTAGTCGTAATGATGGTAGGAATCGAGCGCCAGAATCAGATCGACGCCGCCCGGGGGCAGATTCGGATTGGTGTCCGAGCCTTTCACGAACGTAACGTTTTGCAATCCCGCTTTCGCCGCCGCGTCCTTCGCTTTCGCCAGAAAATCGTCGAAAATGTCTTCGGCGATCACGCGTCCGCCCGCGCCCACTGCCTTGCTTAGATACGGCAGCATGTAGCCGACGCCGGTTCCCACGTCGGCTACCGTCGTGCCAGGGCGAATGGACAGGGCCTCAATCAGTTCTAGCGGCCTTTGTTTCGAATTGCGATCCGGAGCGGAAAGTCCGCGCGCGACGGCTTCGCGGCCCTGACCGGTGCGGTAACGTTCGTTGGCGTCCTTCGCCACCTGCGCGTTCAGCACGGGGAACGCAAGCAGCAGGAAAGAAATCAGGATCTTCATAAGGGCGGTTCCATGGGCAAAGCAAGCGGCGGCTGTTTCAGGAAGTCGAGATGCGACATTTTCTCCACCGCATCGCGCACTGCCTGTTCCGATGTGGATTCGACCGTGATCACAAACGGCAGATCGTGTTTCGCATCGGACGGCTGCTGCAAAACCGCTTCGAGGCTGATGTGCTTTTCGGCCAGAATTCCCGCGAGCGCCGCGATGATTCCCGGCCGGTCGTCCACGCGGAATCGAATGTAATATGGACGCTTCTGCAGCGTCACCGAAACGGGTTTATATTCGCCGAGCCGCTCATGCGCGAAAGGTGAAACGCGCTCGGGGCTGCCCGACCGGATCTCGCGCGCCACCCGCATTAGATCGCTTACCACGGCGACGCCGGTCGGCCGCGATCCCGCCCCGCGCCCATAGTAGAAAGTATCTTCGCCGTAATGTCCCTTCACCCAGATGGCGTTGTAAGCGCCTTGCACTCCGGCCAGAATCGTGGAAGTCCGGAGTAGCGACGGGCGCACCGATAAGATCAGGCCATCGTGTGTCTGCCGCGCGGCGCAAATCAAGCGGATGGTATGGCCGAGTTGGTGCGCGTACTCGAAATCCATCGGCGAGATGCGGCGGATGCCTTCGACATAAATATCGGCGGGCGTGATGCGCTCGCCGAAAGCGAGAGCGGCGAGAATCGCGAGTTTCGAGCGTGCGTCGAAGCCATCCACGTCGGCACTCGGATCTGTTTCGGCGTAACCGAGCCGCTGCGCTTCGGCGAGCACGGTCTCCATCGGCTCGCCGTGTTTTTCCATTTCCGTCAGGATGTAATTGCTGGTGCCGTTCAGGATTCCATAGAGCGCGACGACGCGGTCTCCCGAAATGCCCTCGCGCAAAACGGCGTGGATCGGGATTCCACCCGCAACGCTCGCCTCCATGGCGACGTTGATCCCGGCGTGAATCGCGCGATCCCAAATCTCCGAGCCGCACAGCGCCATCAACTCCTTGTTCGCGGTGACGATGGATTTTTTATTCGCGATTGCGCCATCCACGATCTCGCGCGCAACGCTGGTTCCACCTACTAGTTCCGCCACGACATCGACGTTTGGATGCGCCACCACTTCGCGCCAATCGACCGTCTTGAGCACTTGCCCAGGCAAATCCGGCAGCGGCTTCGAATGGACGGAAGGGCTGCAGACAGCGGCCACGTTCAGGCGGAAGCCAAGCTTCAACGCGATCTGGTCCGCATTTTCGGCGAGGATGGAAAGCGCGCCTAAGCCGACATTCCCGAGCCCCACTATGCCCACATTGACCTGCTGCATCTGGCTATCATAGCAACAGGTTTTTCATGCTCCCCACCATTGCAAGGCCCTGGATCTTGGTCATTTTACTGACTTTCCTGCCTCTTTTGGCGCAACAGGAGAAGCCGCTCGATCCGGCGGAGCCGCTTTCGCAGAGCGCGGATGTCAAGCTGCCAAATGGAAAATCCCAGAGAGAAGAAATTCTAAAAGCGGATTACGAGAAGACGCTAAAGGACGCGGCGGAGCTGGTGCAATTGTCGCAAGCGTTGCAGGAGGATATCGAGAAAGATACCCGCCATGTCTTATCGTTAACGAGCTTGAGAAAGACCGAGGAAATTGAGAAACTCGCGAGGCGAATTCGGTCGCGCATGCGGAGGTTCTAGTACAATGCGGTGAGCATGGCCGCGACTCGCGAGAAGAGCCAATTGATGAGTGCATCCGAGATCGATCGGACACTGGTTCGCCTGGCGCATGAAATCCTCGAGCGCAGCCGCGATCTCGACCAGCTTGCGTTTATCGGCATCCGGCGGCGCGGCGTTCCACTGGCGCAGAGGCTCGCCAAGAAGATCGAAGATCTTGAAAAACGCACGATTCCGGTCGGCATCCTCGATATTAATTTGTATCGGGACGATCTGAGCACGGTCGGCGTGAAACCTGTCGTCGGGGAAACAGAAATTCCGTTTTCGGTTCAAGGCAAAGACATCATCCTCATGGACGATGTTCTCTACACGGGCCGCACGATTCGCGGCGCGCTCGACGCGCTTTTCGATCATGGACGCCCGGCTCGCGTGCAGCTTCTCGTGCTGATCGATCGCGGTCATCGCGAATTGCCGATCGAAGCGCGCTTCATCGGGCGCACCGTGCAAACCAGCGATAACGAGATCATCGAAGTGAAGTGCCACGAAATCGATGGGATGGAGAAAGTGTTGCTGGTCGAGAAAGTCTGAACATGCAGGCTGGATCGCCCGCTGGTTTACTTGGCATTGAATCTCTCGATCGCGCCGAGATTGAAGCCATCCTGGCAAGAGCGAAACAATTTCAGCCGCTTCAGAACCA
>JALYXS010000079.1 GCA_030946965.1 Acidobacteriota bacterium | reverse complement strand
GCGTGAAAGTTCCAGCAGACGCACTTTCTTTTGGAGTCCACATCGAAGCGGAAGCTGGGCAACGCCGATTAGACGCCGCATGATCTCGACTCCCGCGAAGCGCAACGCGAGCCGGAGATCTAGCGGCGCGGCGGTGGCATAAAGTTCAAAAACGCCTTCGATTACATCGGATGGGCGCCCGGCAAGGTGAAGATGCCCAACCATCACGCCGGCGTCCCATTCCGGAGGTCCGAAAAAGCAGAATTCGGGGTCGATCACCCACGCGCGATCCCGTGTCTTGAGCCAGCTCCCCGGGAAGTAATCTCCATGCAAGAGACAAGGGCCGCAAGCGCCAAGATACAGTTCACCCAATCTGGCTACTTGGCGTACGTATGCGGAATCACATTGCAGCTCTTGCGCAAGAGCCGCGAGGCCCGGCGTGATCGAGTGTAGGTCCAGTCCGTTGCTGGGCCGCAGCGGAAACGCGAAAACGTGTTCGTGATTCAACGCTCGAAGCTCCGCGTTCGAAAACAGATCGGCTAATTCGGCGTCGCGAGAACCAGTGTGCAGCGCGACCAGAAATTGGGTCAACTCGCCGATTTCCGATTCGTTCAGGTCTACATCTTCCGCCGGACCCAAATCTTCCAGTATCAGAAGCCGCGCATCGGAATTGAATCCGAGTAAGGCGGGCATGCGCGCAGCCACTTCTCTCTGCTTTGCGATGTGCTCGTAAAATCGAGCCTCGAAAATCGCTCGATCCCGCGGAGCCGCAATGTGTGGATACTTCTCTACCCAACCCCGCGCCTGTTTCAGAATGAAGGTGCGGCTCGAAGTACGAGCCCGCAGAGTGCAGTTCATGTTTCCTTCGCCGGCCCGCTCCGCCTTTTGGACAGACTCGTGCGGGTTCAACCACCCTTGTGCGTTGAGGAATGCGGTCATGCCAGGAAGATCGCTCGGATCGAGAAAAAAATTCACAATGCGGCCGATCCGCGCCGCACTCCGCGATGCCCGAATAGTTTCCCCAGCACGCCCAGTAGCGGCGAATCGAGTTTCCCATACGACGCCTCGTCCGCCGCTTTTTTGTCGCCCAGCATGTAGGTTGGGTAGGCGTGAATGGTATCGGCGATCTTCGAAATCCGCAGCCCGTTTCGCATCGCGAGCGCGTATTCCGCGATCATCTCGCCGGCGTTCACTCCCAGAATCGAAGCGCCGAGAATTTTGCCGGAACCGCCGGTAATCACTTTTACTTCTCCGGTTGTCTCGCCATCGGTAATGGCGCGATCGAGCTTGTGGAAGGGGAAGCGATAGACGGC
Source organism: Acidobacteriota bacterium (assembly GCA_030946965.1). Taxonomy (GTDB): domain Bacteria; phylum Acidobacteriota; class Terriglobia; order Bryobacterales; family Bryobacteraceae; genus JALYXS01. The sequence continues at coordinate 3,178 of JALYXS010000079.1, read as the reverse complement.
ATGTTTCACCGCGCGCTTGCGAACGTCCTCTTCGGATTCGCCCAGGCGCGCCAGTTCGGGTTCGGCAAAAGTACACCAGACGACGTGCTTTTCGTCGAGCGTCATGGGCCAGTGAAGAATCGCGTTAGTGACGGCAACCTTGCTCATGTGCTCGGCCATATGCGTGAACTGGTATCGACCCGTCACATCACCGGCCGCAAAAATGTGCCGCTGAGACGTTCGGCAATGCCGATCCACCGAAATGCCTTTCTCATTGGCGGCAACCCCGGCGTTCTCCAATTGCAGACCGCCGAGGTTTGCTTCGCGGCCGATCGCGGCCAATGCCGCGTCATAGGCGATCGTGCGTCCGTTATCGAGAGCCGCCCGAAAAGCGTCACCGTCGCGATCTAACGAATGGATTTTATGGCCGAGCAGAAACGAAACGCCTTCTCCCGCGAGGCGCTCCTGAAGCAGCTTGGCGTGTTCAAGATCGTCTTTGGCAAGTATGCGGTTGCCCGGCGCCACCACTGTTACCTCGGATCCGAGCCTTTGGAAAGCCTGCGCCATTTCGATACCAACCGGTCCCGCCCCGAGCACCAGCAGCCGCTTGGGCTGAGCGGTCAATTCGAATAGCGTCTCGTTCGTCAAACAACCGGCGGCGAAATCGGGTGTCTTGGGACGGCTGCCTGTCGCGATCACGAAATATCGCGACGTTATTTTACGCGCGCCGCCCGCGGTGATCTCAACAGCGTGCGGATCGGTGAACCGCGCGCGAGCCGCAATGACTTCGACTCCGAGCTTCTCCATGTTGGGTGGCGCGTCGGCTTCTTCATAGACGTGTTGCCGAATGCGCCGGACATGGTCCATTACTTGCGAAAACGGGATGTGCGGGTTCGTTGCGTTCAGCCCGAATCGATACGCCGTGCGCGTCTCATGCGCGACTCTGGCAGCCTTTAGCAAGGTCTTCGAGGGGATACACCCGGCCCAGGTACAATCGCCGCCGAGGCGCTGTTCTTCTATGAGCGCGGTCTTCGCGCCGAGCAGCGCCGACATTCCAGCGGCGGTCAACCCCGCCGCGCCGCCGCCTATCACAATCATGTCGTACTCGTATTTCATTGCGATGCAGCGGCACTCACACTACGCCTACACCAATTTCGCCTTCAGCATCGTAAACGAATGCGGCGGAAACCGGTATTGGAGTTTTCGCCCTTGCGCCGCGACGGACCGTTTCACCGTGGCGACTTTCGTGGAGTTGAAATCGTTCTCAGCCTTGATATCGGGCCCATTCACTTCGGAGACTTCGACTGGCCCCGCGAATTGCTTGTCCTCGGTCTCGAAATCGGCGTCAATCGCCTGGCCCGCGTGCCGGTTCACCACGTTCAAGATCACCGTGCCATTGTTGTATGCCGCTGAAGTATCCAGATAGGGCACGTCGCCGAAACGCTTGCTCGCATACTTGGGGCTATCGACGGCCAGCTCCAGCGCGGTTCCTTTACTGTTGTTCGCGAACAGTTGCAGCGGGTAGTAGATCGTCTGCAAGAATAGACCTTTTTCATTTGTGAAAATGGGCGCGATCACGTTCACCATCTGGGCCATATTCGCGATCTTCACGATATGCGCGTTGTTAACGAATGCGTTTAGGAACGTGGCGACCACGAGCGCATCTTCCAGGTTGTAGCGCTCCTCGAGTATGCGCCGCCCGCGCTCTTTCGAGCCGCGCGCGCGATACCAAACGTTCCACTCATCCCACGCGATATAGATTTTGCGATTGCCCGGCTCGCCCGACAACGCGGCGCGAATCGTCCCTTCGGCGGTCTTGATGCGTTCGTTTAATTCGATCGAGCTCGCCAGGAATTCGCCGAAATCGTTGTCGCGGTTCCCCACGTACATGTGGAGCGAGAGATAGTCGGCATGGCGTTTCAGATACTCGAGCACGGTCCGGTTCCAACCCGTCCAATCGGAACCCGGGCCGAAATTCGAAGATCCCGCCGCGATCAGCTTGACATGTGGGTCGGTAAATTTCATCAGCTTGGCGGCTTCCAGGGCGAACTTGCCATAGTCTTCGGCGCTCCGATGGCCCATCTGCCACGGTCCATCCATCTCATTGCCGAGCCCCCAGTAAGGCACCTTCCAGGGCTGTTCACGCCCATTCTTCTTGCGCAGCCGCGTCATCGCGGTGTCTTCGGAGGAGTTGCAATATTCCACCCATTGCTGGGCCTCGTCCCATGTGCCGGTGCCAAGATTCGCGCAAATGTAAGGCTCGGTCCCCATCATCTCCGCATACTGCAAGAAATCGTGAGTGCCGAAACGATTGTTCTCGACCGCGCCCCACGCCATTTCGAGCCGCCGCGGGCGGTCGTTACGCGGGCCTATGCCATCCATCCAGTGATAGTTTGAAGAGAAATTGCCTCCCGGCCAGCGAAGGATGGGAATGTTGAGCTTCTTGGCCGCGTCAAACACATCGCGACGGAACCCGTTCGCGTCGGAGAGCGGATTCCCCTCGTCGAACACGCCGCCTTCGATACAGCGACCGAGGTGTTCGAGAAAGTTGCCGTAAATTTTGTTATCGATCTCCGAGATGACGCGTCCGGTATCGATCTTGATGCGCGCGCGGCTGGCGGGCGCTTGCGTTGGGGATTGCGTGAGCCGTTGCGCGCGCGCCGCCAAGGGCGCTCCGGCGAGAAGGGTGGAGAAAGAACGCCGAGTCAGCATGGTTGCTTCGAGTTTACTCACAAACGGCAGATTAACAATTCCCGCTCATAAATAATTTCGGGCGGCAGACGATCGTGCAAGTCGAGGAACATCTCCTCGTGGTCGATTACTTCCGAACGCCACGCCCGCCGGTCGCACACTTGGAGCTGGTCGAAGGTGCTCTCCGGGAAATCGAGACCCTCCCAATAAATATCTTGGTAGTGGGGCATCCAGCCGATCGGCGTTTCTTTCGCCAAGGCCCGTCCGTGCGAACGATCGACAATCCACTTGAGCACGCGCATATTTTCGCGAAAACCCGGCCACAAAAACTTTCCGCCGTCGTCTTTGCGAAACCAGTTCACGTGGAAAATGCGCGGCGTTTCGGTGAGAAGCCGCTGCATTTTGATCCAATGCCGAAAGTAATCGCCCATGTGGTAGCCGCAAAATGGCAGCATCGCCATCGGATCTCGCCGGACTTTGCCTACAGCGCCGGCTGCCGCGGCCGTCG
>JALYXS010000065.1 GCA_030946965.1 Acidobacteriota bacterium | reverse complement strand
TCTTCAGGCGGAAGCTGCGCCAACTCCGCCTCAATCTTCCCGCAGACAGCCGTTACTTCCGTTTGCGGACGCCCCGCCATGGCGCCGGCGCGGTACTTCTCTTCCACTTCGTGAAGACGCGCCGCGTCCTTTTCGCCCAGATTGAGCACGTAGAGCATCGGCTTTTGCGAAAGAAACTGGAAGCCGCGAATGCGCTTATCGTCTTCCGCATCGAGCGTCATGTTGCGCAGCGGCTTGTTCTCTTCGAGCAGCGTTTTGCATTTCTCGAGCAGTTCGAACTCGCGATCGTTTTCCGGATTGCGAATCTTTTTGCGATCTTTCTCCAGCCGTTCCAATCGTTTTTCAACGACTACCAGATCGCTGAGGATCAGCTCGATCTCCACATCTTCCAGATCGCGCAGCGGGTCGACCGATCCGTTCTCGTGCGGAACCGTCGGATCGTCAAACACGCGCAGCACGTGCGCGAACGCGTCCACCACGCGCAAGCCGCCGAGATAGGCGGGATCGCGGAGCGTTTCCTTCGAAATGGCCGGCAAATCCAGATACTCCACCGTTGCGGACGTGATCTTCGGAGGCTCGTATAGCTTCGCCAGTTCGTCGAGCCGCGCGTCCGGAACCTTCGTGATGCCCGTGCGAACGGCGGTCGAGCCGATCCGGGTTTCCTGATGCACGCCCGTAAGAATCGTGAAAAGAGAGGTCTTGCCCACCATGGGGAGACCGATAATGGCAGTTTTCATTAGAGGGGAACTTCGATTTGGTTGAGGATTTCTTCGATTACGCGGTCGCCGAAATCCGAGCGCCTTTGGGCCAGCACGGCGCGGGAATTCAAAATCACGCGATGGCCGAAGATAGCGACGGCAAGCCGTTTTACATCGTCCGGTATGGCATACCCTCGGCCTTCGAGCACCGCGCGCGCCTGTACCGCGCGAAACAGGGCTTGCGAGCCGCGCGGACTCACGCCCAGCGAGAGCGATTCGTGCGCCCGCGTTTTCTCGACGATCGCGAGCATGTAATCGAGCAGCGATTCATCCACCGTTACGCGGCTGACCATGTCCTGCAATTCGAGCAGTTCCGCCGCGCCGAAGATTCGCGGGACCGAATCGCCGGGCTGGCGGTCGGCATTGCGCAAAATCTCGCGTTCGCTCGCCGCGTCGGGATAGCCGATCCGCAGCCGCATCAGGAACCGGTCGAGCTGCGATTCGGGCAGCGGATAGGTGCCATGATGCTCCGCCGGATTCTGGGTCGCAATCACCATGAACGGGTTGGGCAGCGTGTAGGACCGGCTATCGATAGTTACCTGCCGCTCGTTCATCGCCTCGAGCAGCGCGGATTGGGTCTTCGGCGTCGTTCTATTGATCTCGTCCGCGAGCAAAAAATTGGTGAAAACCGGCCCTGGCTTGAATTCAAACGCTTCCGAATGAGCGTTGTACACGGTGACGCCGAGGACATCTCCCGGCAGCATGTCGCTGGTGAATTGAAGGCGATGGAAGCTGCAATCGATGGAGCGGGCAAGCGCGTGCGCCAGGGTTGTTTTTCCGACACCGGGAACATCTTCGAGCAACAAATGGCCGCGCGCCAAAAGGCAAACCAGCGATAGGCGGACCACCTCCGGTTTCCCGCGGATTATCGAATCGAGCGCCGTTTCAAGTTCGGTCAGCTTTTTAACCGCGACCGATGGAGAAAACGCGACCGGCATGAGCTTTCATCATAACGTGGAGAGCGCGCGGCGGCCCCTCTAACCAAGCGCCTGTCACCAGATCAGACGTAAACCGAATTGCCCCACGCGCCCGATATCGTTCGCCTGCCCCGTAATCTGCCCGAAAGTGCTGCTGGTGGCGCTCAGATCGGGCGCGTTGAATTCGGGGTGATTGAAAACGTTAAAGAACTCCACGCGGAACTGCAGACGCAGCGCTTCGGTAAGCTGCGTATTCTTCAGGAGCGCGGCATCCATGGTGTTCGGGCCGTCCTGGCGGAGAGTGTTAAATAGCGTGGGAAATGTTCGGATATTATTCGAAAGCTGCTGGGTCGATGCCGTGACAAAGCGCGTGGTGTCGAACGCATGATCCACATTATGCGAATTCCAATGCAGCGGACCTCCCAGATAAATGACGTTGCCCCAAGCCACCGGGGCGCCGCTCTGCCGAGTATAGACTCCGCTCAATACCCAACCGCCAACGATCCGGCTCGCGAGCGGCCCGGCGTTCGCCCCAAACGCTTTTCCTTTTCCGAACGGCAACTCGTAGTTGCCACTGATCACGAAACGTAACGGACGGTCGTCCGGCGAAACACGTTTTTCCAGGTTTATATCCGAATCGTTCAGGCGGCCGCGCATCTCCATCAGCCGGGAGTAGCTGAAATTCGCTAACAATTGAAGTCCCTGCGAGAAGCGTTTCTCCAGGCGTACCTGCGCCATGTGGAAGTAGGAGCTTCCCTCGGAAACCTGCTGCTCTCTTATGCCCGTGAACTCCGGATACGGGAGCAGCAACTGCCCGCGCGAAGTAGTGCTGCCATTCAAAGTGGTTCCCGGAAGCAACCCCGAAAAGGGATTCGTAACGTTCGCGGTGTTACGGTCGATGACCGGTTGATCGCGGAAAGGCGCGTTGCTCAGATATTGCCGCGGCAGGAAATCCAATTGTCTATCCACGGGTAAATGCACTGCGTGATTTCCGATGTATCCGGCCTCGATCACCAGGTTGCCCGATAACTGCCGCTGCACGCCGAAAGTCCAGCGCTGCGAGTAGGGGTTCAGCGGATGGGGATTGTAAAACGTGAGCGGCTTGCCATCGAAGGTAGCGAGACCCTGGGACGATCCGGTGGGCCGCTGAATGCCGAAAGGAAACGGATTGCTTAACGTGGCGTTCGGCGTTAAATAGCTATCGAGAGTGGAAACCACTTCGGTTGTCTGGCTGAATCCCGGCTGATTGATTCCAGTTGTGATGATGGGAAACACGAAGACGCTGTAGCCGCCGCGAAGCACGGTTTTGCCGCCTCCGAAACCGGGAGTCCACGCGAAACCAAGCCGTGGGCTGAAATAATGCGAATGCGTGCTGTAAACGTCGGAGCGGCCGCTTCCGGCGAATAGCAAGCCGCCAGGAACCTGGAATTGCGCCGCGGGCCTTTCGGGAATCGGGTGCGCGGCGTAGGCTGCCTGCGCGGCCGCCGCCGCCGGGTTCACGGCACTCGCGTCAAACCCGTTAACTGTACGGTTGTAGCGCTCCGTGGTTGGCAGATCCTTGTCATAGCGAATCCCAAAATTCAATACCAGGCTGGAGCGCACGCGATAATCGTCCTGCGCATAGAGAGCGAAATAGCCCGCCTGGTTGGTGCGCGCCGCGTTCACGTCGAAACCGCCGGAGCCCGAGGCAGGCAGACCCAGAAGGAAAGCCGCGAAATCCTGGCCGAGGGGCGCGCTGGACGAATTATCAAGCGGACCCCGCGTCCATTGCGTTCCAAAAGCATAGGCGCCGGACGAGTTTCCCAACCCGGCGTTGCTCTCGCGATACAGGCGAAGATCCACGCCGAATTTTAAATTATGGCTGCCCCTGATCTTATTCAGGCTCGAGAAAATCTGATAAATGTCGAACGGCGTAACGTTTCCGCCATTGTCGCCGAGCTGCTGGTAGCCTCCGAAGCTGACAATAGGAAGCACCCGTTGCGGGCTCACCGCCGCGAGAGCCGCGGGAAAACCGAGTTTCGCGAAATCGTAGCCGCTGCTGGGCTTGGCGTTCGATTCGATAAACCGGTTCCACGAAATGCGCGTGTTCAGCAGTGTCGTCGGGTTGAAAGTGTAAACGTCGTCGATGTTCGCGCCCCGGTTTGCCCGCGTTAAGAAATTGCCCGAGGCGATGTTGAAGAAAAGATTGCCGCGATTTTCCGTGCGGTCGTTCCGGTGAACCGTCCCAAAAATTTTGTGCCGGTCGCTGATGTTGTAATCGAGGCGGCCAAACTCGGAATCGAAAACATCGGAGCGAACCGAATTCGCGACATAGTTTCTGGCGCCGTCGGAATTTCCGGGCGCATTCGGAAGCGGGTAAAACTGCAGGTAATTCTTGGCAATGGGATTGATCAGGTTAGCCGGAATGAGGTTGCCCGCGAATGGCTGGCGCGCGATCCGGGAATCTTGCGCGACGCCAGTGTAAGGGTTGTAGATCTGATAGTTCGACCCGGCATTCAGGAGTTGAGAAAAATCGCCGTTGCGCTCAGCCGCCGTGGGCACTGTTGTCGTAATGGTCTCGGGGTAGGAATCTTTGATGCCCTCGTAGGCAAGAAAGAAGAACAGCCTGTTGCGCCCGTCGAAAACTTTGGGAAGAAACACGGGCCCGCCCACCGTGGTTCCGTATTGGTTGAAGCGTCCCACCGGAAGCTTCTGGCCCGAGCGGCTCAAGAAGAAGTTGCGCGATTCGACCGCCGAGGTCTGATTGAATTCGTAGGCGGTGCCGTGCAACTTATTCGTGCCGCTCTTGGTAATCTGGTTGACCGTCCCGCCGCCCGTATGGCCGTAGGCGGCGTCGGCCTGAAAAATTTCGACCTTCACTTCCTGGATGGTATCGACCGGCGGGTTGTAAGAAACCCGATCGTTGGCCGTCACATCGGGCGCGCCATCGAGGAGAATTTCGTTGCTCTGCGCGGGCGCGCCACCGATGGAAAATCCGGAGGGACCGGCATTGTCGAAGGGGCGGTTAAATCGCGGATCGCTATTCGGAATCACTCCGAACGAAAGCTGCGCCAGGGTGAGCGGCGTGCGGCCATTCAAAGGGATATTTTCGATCTGGCGGCTGTTGATCACCTGACCCGAAGACGCCGTGCTGCTCTCGACGATCGAAGCGTCCGCGCTGACAACCATCGTCTCGCTGATCTGGCCCAACTCTAGAACGATATCGAGAGGCAGCCGCTCATTCGCCGTTACCTGAAATCCGGTTCTGTCGTACTTCTTGAATCCGGGAGAGGTGACCACAAGCTGGTAAGCGCCCGGCGGGACGAACGGAATCGTGTACTGTCCGCTCGGCTCGGAAACGGTCGTGAACTTCGCTCCGGTCTCCACTTGCGTGGCGGCAATAACCGCGCCCGGTATTCCGGCGCCTTGCGGATCTTTGATTGCGCCGGTGATCGTGCTGCGAAATTCCTGCGCGTTGGCGAGCGCGGCAAACGCACAACAGCAAATGAAACGAGCCTGCCTGGACATGTCTCCCCCTGAGCTTGGCTTCAGCCCTTAGACGTATGTGGGGAATTTATCATAGTTGTAGCGGGACCCAACCGATGACAAGCGTTCAGCCGCGCTTAGCCAAAAGTTTTTTTGCGACCGCAATCGAAGTTCATGCCTAGAGATTGCCGCGCCTGACCGGCGTGGAGGCCGAAGCAATCTTGCGGAAAGCTGGTTTTGCTTGGCTGCGGTCCAAGGGAGTCATCGGATCCACGAGAAAGGTGGGCGACGGATCGTAGTTCCGTTCCACGGCGGCGCGACGCTGCACCCGAAAATCGTCAAGCAGATCCTCGAAGCGATCGAGGAGACTTTCGGGTCCCGAAGCGAAGTAACGCCGCCAAATGCGGAAATCCTACGCGGCTTTCCTGCCAATTCTTTGAAGATAATAGGGTCGCCGCCGCGCAGCGATTAGAATCCAGTTCTGAGGAGCTACCCTTGACAATTATCCGATGGAGCGAGAGCAGGCAAGATTCGAATTCGCTACGCGGGCCGAAATAACAGCAGATCCAAACTGAAAGTCACTCGCATGGCATCGATCGGCTGCGAGCGCATCGGCCGGTAAATCGAAAGCAGAACGTCGTGAACGGCCTCGGCGTCCAGATTGGCCGTCGTCGTAACTCGTCGCAGATCTGGCAGCTGAAAATCGCGCGCGAATGTTTCGACGGTCCGGGCCACGCGATCGCGGCCCACTCCGCGCAACTCAGCCAGATCCTCCGGCGAGGGGAGGGCCACAAGCAGGCGTCCGTCATCGCGCAGGACGCGCCGGAATTCACCGGAATTCATCCGCGCCGTAATTGACAGAACTAACGAGAACGACCGGTCGGCGTACGGCATGAAACGATCGGCGTTGGCGACGATCCACTCGCATTCGGGATAGCGCCGCGCCGCCGCCTCGACCGCTGGAATCGAGATGTCGACTCCATGCGCCTCGAAACCGGTTTCACGAGCCAGCGTGCCGAGGTAGAAACCGTCGCCGCAGCCGGCATCGAGAACGATGTCGCCCGAAGACGCGGCCGCGACTTCCGCAATGGCGCGGAACAGCGGCCCGGTCGCGCCGCGGTCATGCAATCGCCTGCGCGCCGCCACCGCGGCCGACGTGTCGCCCGGCCGCTTCGATCGCCGTTCCCCCGGCTGAAGAAGATTGATGTATCCGCTACGCGCGATATCGAATGAATGTCCGCGCGGACAGAGCAGCCGGCGCTCGTCGCGCGCCAGCGCCAGGCGGCAGTCGCGGACGGGGCAGAGAAGCATCCCGCGCCGCTCTACAACGGCTGTATTTCCTCGCGCACCGGGTCGAATTTGATTCGCCGCTTCTCTACGTAAGCGATATTTCCCAAGTGCGAAGCCTGCGCGGAGCGGTGGCCAATCATCACGTCGGCATTCGGCAGCTTGCGCGTGCGGATGCAGTCGATGAAATTATCGACGTGATACTGCACGTCATTGCCCTTGAACGGAATCACTTCGGGCGGCGCGCCCTTCGCCAGGGAATGAAACTCGATCTGGTTCGTCACCAGCAGCCGGCCTTCCGTCCCACACAGCTCCATCCCCGTGCCAGTCACGCTCGGAACCAGCGTTGCGTCGAACGTGGCGTTGAAATCGCCCGGGTATTCCAGCGCGACGTTGACCGTATCCGGCGCGGTTCGCCCGTCCTTGTAGTGATAAACGCCTCCCGCCGCAACCGCCGAAGTGGGTATATCGTATCCCATATACATATGGACCATGTCGATCCAGTGCGTGAATAAATCCGTCACCTGTCCGCCACCGAATTCCAGATACGCGCGGAAATTCCAGTACTGTTGCGGGTCCCAATCGCGCCACTTCACCTGACCCAAATACCGGCCCCAATCGAGATTCGAGGGCTTTTGCGCCAGTTCCGGCGGCGCTTTCTGCAAGTGGGCCGTGTTGCCGTGCCACCATGTCCGGGCCAGCGTGATTTTGCCCAGCTTCTTCGTATCGATGAAGTCGCGCTTGGCTTGCAGATAGGCGGGATTCGAGCGCCGTTGCATCCCGACCTGGCAGACGCGATTATTCACGCGGGCGGCCTTGA
>JALYXS010000049.1 GCA_030946965.1 Acidobacteriota bacterium | reverse complement strand
ACCAGTGTTTTCGCCGCCGTCATGCTTATACCGCTGCATCACGTTCCCGCAGGCTGCGTTTCAATCCCGGCATGCCGGCAAGTTCGTTATAGATCGGAACCAGCGATTGCGCGAGCAACGCGCGATCAAAGCCGCTCACCGCCGTCAATCGCGCGGCACGTCCCAACCTCGACCGCAATTCCGCGTCTTTCGCCAGGCGCGCGATGCACCCGGCAAGAGCGCGCGCATCGCCGGGCGCGTGGCCCAACGCGTCTTTCCCGTCGGTAAAGATTTCGACAGCGCCGCCCGCATTGCTCACGATCACCGCGCGGCCGCACGCCATCGCTTCGACGATCGCCATCCCGAACGGCTCGGGCGCGGTGCTGGCATGAACCAAGATATCGAGCGATCTCATGGCCGAAGCTGGCTTGTCGATATATCCCGTGAAACCCACTTTCCCGGCAACGCCGAGTTCAATTGCTTTTGCGCGGAGCTCCTCCAGCCGGTACTGGCTACCGACGGTCTGGTAAAGCGGGCCGCCCACGATGTAACCGCGCACCGGCAAGTCCGGGGGCAACAGCCGGATGGCTTCGAGGAATGCGTGGTGCCCCTTCCACTTCGCGAATGTGGCGACCAGCCCTACCCGGATTGTCTCCGGCCGCGCGGGACCTAGACCTGACACCTCGTCGAGATCGATCAACGACCCTTGGGGCGAAAATGTTTCCGTATCGATTCCGTTGTAGACACGATAAACCGGCGGACGAATGCCGCAAACCTTCCGCGCGTCCGCAGCAACGCTATCCGATAAGGCGATGGCCGCGGAACACCGTTTCCCGAAGATTCGGAACAGGTGCGTCATCACCGGGCGGCCGCGCACGTAATCGTTGAGAGTCCAAATCAGCGGGGTACCCGAAATACCCGGCAATGCTGCCAGAATGTGCATCTTGAATCCGTTGGCATGAATCACATCGGGCGTGGCGTCGCGGATTGCCCGGCGTAATCGTTTCACGTATCCCGGAACGGAGGCCGCAGCCAAAGATCCGCGCCACAGCAGCTTTTCCCGGCCGGAATCGCCAAACCGGGCTAATTCGAATGGAAACGGTACAACACAAGTGTGGACGCCCATATCAGCGGCCCGTTCCGCCAGCGATCCGGGTTCGGCGGTGACGAGGTGTAGCGACCAGTCCGGACACGCCGCTCGCAGGCTGCCCATCAGGTTCAGAAGCATAATCTCAGCCCCGCCTAACTGTCCCGAAGGATTGAGGTAAAGGATTCTCACTGGAGCGCAGATCAGGACTACATCATCCGCTGGCGCGGTCTTTTCCGTTATTGCTGCCGTAATACGCCTGGTAACCCTTGTAGTAGCCCTGGTATCCGTCCGCCGCGCGCGTTTTCGGATTCCAATTATTCAGAATCGTTCCCAACACCGGCGTTCCATCTTCGACAAAACGTTGCGTCGCCACCAGCATGGTGTCGCGCGTTGTATTGCCCGCGCGGACGATCAGAATCACGCCATCCGCCATCCGTCCCAGAATTCGCGCGTCCGGCATCTGCAACATGGGTGGCGTGTCGATGAGAACCACGTCGAATTTCGCGCGCACATGCTTCAATAATTCGGGCAAACGCGCGGAATAAAGCAGGTCGGAGATGCTGGCCGCTTCCGGGCCGCTGGGCAGGATGGAAAGTCCGTTCACGCCGGTTTCCTGGATCAGATCTTCAGGCCGAAAATCGTCGAGCGGCTTTTCCGATCGCAGCAGGTCGCTCAAGCCCCGCGCGTTTGCGACGTCGAAGATGTGATGCAGGCGCGGTTTGCGCAAGTCGGCATCAATCAGCAAAACCCGGCGATGCGTTTCCGCCATCGCGACCCCAAGGTTGCTTAACACGGTGGTCTTGCCTTCCGATGGCGCGGAGCTGCTGAAAACGATTACCGACGATTCCGAAAACAGGATGGAAGCGAGAGCCGCGCGGAAAGATTCGGCCACCATCGACGGCCGGCGCTTCAAAGTCACCAGTTCCACGCAATCGGTCAAATGGCGATCGCCATTCTGATCCTTGGGATCCGTAAACTTGGCCGCCAACTCGCGCCGGCGGTAGCTGTTATCCCGATCGCTCGCCACGGCGGGGATCACGCCCAACTCGGGAACATTCAAGTAGTAGGCGGTCTCGCCGGGCGATTGGATGGTGCGATCGGCGCGTTCTCGTAAAACGACCAAACCGATGCCGAATACCAAGCCGCCAATTAACCCCGCGCCGGCATTGTGGAATATGCTGGGCTTGTAGGGAAAA
>JALYXS010000010.1 GCA_030946965.1 Acidobacteriota bacterium | reverse complement strand
CCCGCCTGGACCTCGCCAAGTGGCTGGTAGATCCGCAAAATCCGCTCACCAGCCGCGTCACCGTAAACCGGATGTGGCAGGAATATTTTGGTAAGGGAATCGTCGAAACCGAAAACGATTTCGGCACGCAGGGCGCGAAGCCGACTCATCCGGAGTTATTGGACTGGCTCGCGAGCGAGTTCGTGCGGCAGAACTGGAGCCAAAAAGCGATCCACCGCCTGATCGTAACCTCCGCCACGTACCGGCAATCGTCGAAGCGAAGGCAGGACATCGAAGAAGCCGACCCTTATAACAAGCTTCTGGCCCGGCAGAACCGGTTGCGCCTGGACGCTGAAATTATTCGCGATGCCGGGCTTTCGGCCAGCGGATTATTGACTGGGACCATCGGCGGCCCTAGCGTCTACCCGCCCATACCCGATGGCGCGCTGGCGGTCACGCAAGTCAAGCAGGTATGGCCGACGAGCATGGGTCCCGACCGCTACCGGCGCGGCATGTACACGTTTTTCCGGCGTTCGGCGATATATCCGGGATTGGGAGTTTTCGACGCTCCCGATGCATCCGCCACTTGTACGCGTCGCGTGCGGTCAAATACTCCGCTGCAGGCGCTGACCGCTCTGAACGATGCCGCTTTTATCGAGTTCGCCGAAGGATTGGCGGCGCGCGTCATCACCGAAGGCGGCGCGCTCGATAAGGAGCGTCTAAAGTATGCTTTTCTTCTTACGGTTGGGCGGCCGCCAAAGCCTGCCGAGGAAGAGCGCCTGCTGCGTTTCCTCGCGCGTCAGGTCGACGAATACAAAACGAACCCAGGGCTTGCGACTGAGTTGATTTTCAAGGGCAAGGTTTTCCGGTCAGATGAAGTGCCTGCCGAAAACGCTCCAGTCGACAAACTCGCGCGGAACCGGCCATCCGATCTACCGTTGCTCGCGGCGTGGACTGGCGTGTCCCGAGTCCTGTTGAACGCCGACGATTTTTTGACAAGGGAGTGAAGGCGATGGATCTTGAAAACTTGGTTTCACAGTTCGAAACGCGCCGGCATTTCTTTAGCCGCTGTGGAGTAGGCCTTGGCAAGGTGGCGCTGGCTTCATTACTAGCCGACAGCAACGTCTTCGGCGCGACTGCCGGGGCCGCCTCCAATCCGATGCAGGCCAAGCCCGGCAACTTCCCGGCGAAAGTCAAAAGCGTCATTTACCTCTTCATGGCGGGCGGCCCCAGCCAGCTTGAGTTATACGACTATAAGCCGGCTCTTCAGAAATTGAATAACCAGCCCATGCCGGATTCGCTCCTGGCCGGCAAGCGCTTCGCGTTTATGGATTCCTTCACGAAAGAGAAGCCTAAACTGCTCGGAACCAAACGGACTTTCAAACAGCATGGGCAGAGCGGCGCATGGGTTTCCGACCTGCTGCCGCATATCGGCGCGGTGTCCGACAACATCTCCTTCCTGAAAGGGGTCTCGACCGAGAATTTCAATCACGGGCCAGCGAAGTGCTTCGCCAATACCGGATCCACGCGATTCGGGCGGCCCAGCATGGGTTCCTGGATCACGTATGGAATCGGCAGCGAATCGACGGACCTGCCGGGCTTTGTCGTCCTGCAATCGGGGCCTCGGGGTCCGCGCGGAGGAGCGGCGTTGTGGTCTAGCGGGTTCGTGCCGTCGGCTTATCAAGGCGTTCCATTCCGTTCTGGCGGAGATCCGATTCTCGACTTGTCCCGGCCGCAAGGCGTGTCTTTGCGCGGTCAGCAGGATACCCTGCAAACTCTCCGGGAAATGAATTTGGACGCGCTTACCGAATCCGGCGATCCCGAAATCGCGACGCGCGTTTCCGCTTATGAGATGGCCTACCGGATGCAATCGAGCGGACCCGAGCTAATCGACTTTACGAAAGAGAAGAAGGAAACGCTCGAAATGTACGGCGCCGAACCCGGCAAGCCGGCTTACGCCAATAATTGTTTGCTGGCCCGGCGTTTGGTCGAGCGCGGCGTGCGCTTCGTGCAGCTATATCACACCGATTGGGATCATCACGCAGACCTCGGCCAGCCGCTCGAACAGGTCACGCGCGAAATCGACAAGCCTACCGCGGCGCTGCTCGCCGATTTGAAACAGCGCGGATTGCTGGAGAATACGCTCGTCGTTTGGGGAGGCGAATTCGGACGCACGCCGATGGGCGAAACGCGCGAATCCGGTAAAGCCGGACGCAATCATCACATCGACGCGTTCACTTTGTGGATGGCGGGTGGCGGCATCAAACCTGGACAAACGGTGGGCGAAACAGACGAACTCGGCTTCTCCCCGACCGGAGAACGGATCGACATTCACGACCTCCACGCCACCATGCTGCACCTGCTGGGCCTGGACCACACGAAGTTGACGTTCAAGTTCCAAGGACGCGATTTCCGCTTGACCGATGTGTCGGGACGGGTGTTGGACAAATTGCTGGCTTAAGGGCATTTGTGGCGCGGCGCCGTGCGTGCCGGTAGATAATCACACAAGTGCTTCTGGAACTCGCCGTAGAAAATTATGCGGTCATCGATCGTCTGAGCGTCCGCTTTCACTCCGGCCTGAACTTGCTTACGGGGGAAACGGGAAGCGGGAAATCGATTGTCGTCGATGCGCTCGGCCTGCTACTGGGCGGCCGCGCATCCCCCGACATGATCCGTTCGGGCGAGGCTCGCGCCCGCATTTCCGGACGGTTCGATCTTCGCGGCAACGGCGGAGTCTCAGCTATTCTCGATCCCGGCGGCTTCGAAAGCGAAGACGGCGAACTTCTAATCGAGCGTGAAATCCTGGCGAACGGAAAATCGCGAGCCTACGTGGGCAGCCGTCCCGCAACCGTCGCGCTCCTCAAAGATCTCGCCCCGCATCTCGGCGATATCCACGGCCAACATGATCAACAGCTTCTCTTTATTCCGGAAGCGCAACTGGAAATGCTGGACG
>JALYXS010000009.1 GCA_030946965.1 Acidobacteriota bacterium | reverse complement strand
ATCCTCTCCTCCCGCATGTTCGAGAAGGTCGATACGGCGATCCTGACATCGGCGACGCTCGCCGTCGCGGGCGGATTCGAGTTTCTGCAGAAGCGGCTAGGACTCGAAAATGCGAGGACGCTGATTGTACCCGGGCACTTCGACTATCGGCAGCAGTGCTTGCTGTATGTGCCGCAGCACCTTCCGGAACCGCGCGATCCTTCGTTCACTAAATTCGCCGCCGAAGAGATTATTCGCATTCTCGAAGCCAGCCGCGGGAGGGCGTTTGTCCTATTCACCAGCTATCAGCAGATGCGGTTAATTCACGACCGGGTTTCGCTCGCGATCGAGTATCCCGTTTTAATGCAGGGAACCGGGCCGCGCAACGCTTTGCTCGACGAATACAAGCGCACGCCGAACTGTATTCTGTTTGCGACATCTTCGTTCTGGCAGGGCGTGGACGTTCCGGGCGAGCAATTGAGCTGCGTTATTATCGACAGATTGCCGTTCGCCGTGCCGAGCGACCCGGTGGTCGAGGCGCGCATCCGCAATGTCCGGGAAACGGGTGGAAATCCGTTTTACGATTATCAAATTCCGCAGGCCGCGATCTCCTTGAAACAAGGTTTTGGGCGATTGATTCGCAGCCGTTCGGATCGAGGCGTGCTGGTCTTGCTGGACAATCGAATCACCAAGCAACGATACGGACAGGTCTTTTTCGACAGCCTGCCGGATTATGGCTTTACAACGCAGATTGGCGATGTGGAGAGGTTTTTCAATGTTTGAAGTGGCGGTGCAGGAGACTTTCGCGGCGGGGCACTCCTTGCGAAATTACAAAGGGAAGTGTGAAAACGTGCATGGGCATAACTACCGGGTGGAGTTAACTTTTCAGGGCGAGGAACTGGACGAGATCGGATTGTTGGTGGACTTTGTGGAAGTGAAGCGGTTAATTCGCGGCGTAGTGGAGCGGTTGGATCATCGGTTCATCAACGATTTGGAACCGTTTACGGAGTTGAACCCGTCGGCGGAGAATCTGGCCAAGTATTTTTACGACCAAGTCAGTAGCGGAATCGGGAATAACGCGGTCAGGCTAGAGAAGGTGAAACTGTGGGAGACCGATACAACATACGCGGCGTACCGGCCCCCCGCGCGACTATTATCCGGCGATGCTACTCGGTCCAGTAGCTGACCAGGACGCCCTCGCCGGCAACGTCCACGTCGATTGCGTATTCCGTAAGAGGAAGGCCGTCGTTCCCGTCGTCGGTTTCGAGGAAAAATTGGTCGGAGAACCCGCCTGTCGAATTCGGCCACAAAATGCGAACCACTCCAGCGAGCGTGCTCTTGTTCATGCCCGGCTTACCCACGTAAGCTTTTCCGGTGAGGCCGGGAATGACCTGGACGAACAGTTTCGATGCTCTGGAATTCGAGTCTTGGGACAGCGGCACGGGCGTTCCCGGCGCTGCTACATTCACTCGTCCCATGGACGTTAATGTCATGCAATCTCCTCAAGCGCATGGTAACGCCCAACGGAGTTCAAGCGAATGCTCGATTTCGCGTAAGTGACTGAGCCGCCGTTGCGAAATTTCGCCGGAAGAGTTGTTACCGCGGGTAGTACGCCGCGTTCTGAGCCGTGAAATCGGTCCACTTCTCCGGCAGATCGTCGAGCGCGAAAATGGCGGAAACCGGACACACCGGAACGCAAGCGCCGCAATCGATGCATTCGACCGGGTCGATATAAATCATTTCAACCTCGTCGAACTTCGCTTCGTCTTTCTTGGGATGGATGCAGTCGACCGGGCAGGCGTCGACGCACGCCATGTCCTTAACGCCAATGCATGGTTCCGCGATTACATAAGCCATTTCATTTTCCTGGGAACTTCAGGTATAGCATAGGCTTCCAGCGCGCACAATGTGTGCGGCTCCGCACTCCATCCGAGCTAGTCGAGTTTAGAGGCACCAAGAATCTAGAAATTCGAAGGTGTCGAGAACTTATCGCGACACTTGTCCGGCGCCCGCTAATACAGCGCTATAATCGGCAGTTTCAACCAACGTCAAGGAGCACCTGAAGTTTTGCGAAAGAAAATTACGGTTGTAGGCGCGGGCAACGTCGGCGCGAATTGCGCCATGTGGATCGCGGGCAAAGAACTTGCCGATGTAGTTTTGGTCGACGTAGTGGAAGGCGTGCCGCAGGGCAAGGGCCTCGACCTGCTTCAGGCCGGCCCAATCGGCGGCTTTGACATTACAGTTACCGGGGCCAACGAATACGAGCCGACGGCGAATTCCGATATTGTCATTATCACCGCCGGTTTCCCGCGCAAGCCCGGCATGAGCCGCGACGATCTTCTGATTGCGAATTACGAAGTGGTCAAGACCGCGACCGAACAGGCCGCGCGGCACTCGCCCAATTCGATTCTGATCGTCGTCACCAACCCGCTCGATGCCATGTGCCAGACGGCCTACATGATTTCGAAGTTCACCAAGAACCGCGTCATCGGGATGGCCGGAGTGCTCGATACGGCGCGCTTCCGCACGTTCATCGCGCAAGAACTGCACGTCTCGGTTGAAAACGTGACGGCCGTCGTTCTCGGCGGGCATGGCGACACGATGGTCCCGCTGGTCAGACTGACGAACGTCGCGGGTATTCCGCTGGCGGAACTGCTCGATGAGGCCAAGATCAAGCAACTTGTGGAACGCACGCAGAACGGCGGCGCGGAGATTGTGAAGCATCTCAAGACCGGGAGCGCGTATTATGCGCCGTCGGCCGCCGCGGTGGAGATGGCGGAATCCATTTTAAAGGACAAGAAGAAAATCCTGCCCTGCGCCGCTTACCTCGAAGGCGAATATGGAGTAAATGGGCTGTTCGTCGGCGTGCCGGTAAAGTTGGGCGCGCGCGGGATCGAGCAGATTTATCAGATCAAGCTGAGCGCCGAAGAAACAGCCGCGCTGCATAAGAGCTCCGCGGCGGTGCAAGAGCTGGTGGACGTGATCAAGAAGAAGATGGCCGGGTAAATTCGCGCACCGGCAAACGGTAATCCCCATGCGATCCATTGCCGCCCTGGGATTGGCCCAAATGCTGGTGTTGTGCGTTTCCGCGTACGCCCAGGCAGCCCCTCCGCCCGATCAGCATGACAAGCTCGACAAGCTCGTTCGGGATATTGCCTCCAAGACTATCGCGCAGTTTGCGCCGGGACTGATCGCTGCTAAATTCGCCCTCACCGTAATCGATCTGAACGACCGCGCGCATCCCGTGACGGCCAGTTATCACGGACAACAGCCGATCTATCCGGCCAGCGTGGTCAAGCTGTTCTATCTTGTCGCCGCGGAAGCTCAGATGCAGTCGGGGCAGCTTCGCGACACTCCCGAACTGGAGCGCGCCATTCACGACATGATCGTCAGTTCCACCAATGACGCCACGCAGGTGGTCGTCGATGCGTTAACGCGTACGACGGGCGGCCCCGAACTCGACGCCGCTGCGTTTCCGGAATGGATGGAAAAGCGCAATGCGGTGAACCGCTATTTTGCGGGACTCGGCTACAAGGGCATCAATGTCAATCAGAAGACATTCGCCGAAGGGCCCTACGGGCGGGAGCGTCAGGCGCGCGGATCGAATTTCGAAAATAACAATAGGCTCACGACGGATGCGGTTGCGCGGCTGCTGCACAGCATAATTTCGGGCCAGGCCGCGCCACGCGAACGAACCATCGCGATGATGAATTTGCTGCGTCGCGATCCGTGGTCGCAGTCGGGCGATCCCGACGATCAGGCGACCAAGTTCTCCGGCGCTTCATTGCCGGCCGGGGCGCAATATTATTCGAAAGCTGGATGGACCTCGATAACGCGCCACGATGCGGCGTATGTCCGGCTGCCGAACGGGGCGGAATATATCACGGTCGTGTTCACCGTCGATAACAGCACCCGCGCGGAAATTATTCCGTTTGTCTCGAAGCAGCTTGTCGATTATTTTTTGCAAACCGCGCCGAAGGCGGATCTGATCCTGAAAAATGGCCGCATTTGGACGGGAAATTCGAAGCAGCCTTGGGCGGAAGCGCTGGCCGCGCGCGGCGAGCGGACCATTGCGGTCGGAACGAATGCCGCCGTTCTGAAGCTGACTGGTCCAGCGACCCGCGTTACGGACTTGAACGGCAGACTCGCGCTGCCCGGGTTCATCGACGATCACACTCATTTCATTGCGGGCGGATTTCAGTTTCTCTCTTTAAACCTGCGGGATGCGCGCACGCAACAGGAATTTGCGAATCGGATCGCGGCGGAAGCGCGCAAAATTGGCCCGGGCCAGTGGATTACGGGGGGAGATTGGGATCACGAGCTGTGGCCGGGAGCGCCGCTGCCCACAAAGGAGTTGATCGACCGCGAGACGCCGGATAATCCGGTTTTTGTTTCGCGCCTCGACGGGCACATGGCGCTCGTGAACAGTCTGGTATTGACGCGAGCCAAAATCACCCGAGCCACGCCCGATCCTACCGGAGGAACGATTGTGCGCGATCCGAAAACGGGCGAGCCTACGGGGATATTAAAAGATGCGGCGCAGGGTTTGGCGGAGCGTCTGATTCCCGAACCCTCGTCCGCCGCGTACGACGATGCGCTGCAGGCGGCCTTGGGAGAAGCGGCGCGGCAGGGCGTGACCTCAATCCAGGACATCACGCTTTGGAACCACTTTCCGTCTATCAACGGTTTCGCGCCGCCGGCAAGCTGACCGTGCACGTTTACGCGCGCACACCCATGGAGCTCGCTGGGATACCACAATGGAAGCGGCAACTGGATAGCATCGAACGCCACGGACACGGCGATGACTGGCTAAGATTCGGCGGGTTGAAGGCATTCATGGACGGCTCGCTCGGGTCCATGACCGCCTTATTTTTCGAGCCGTTTAACGGCTCCTCAACCGCGGGCCTGATGGCCAGCGACAATTCTCCGGAAGGCAAACTGAAGCAGAATATTCTGGAGGCGGACAAAGCGGGTTTGCAATGCTCGGTCCACGCCATTGGCGATCGCGCGAATCATCTGGCGCTCGATTACTTCGAAGCGGCGGAGCGGGCGAACGGGCCGCGCGACCGGCGCTTCCGCATCGAGCACGCGCAGCATTTGCTGGCGGCCGATATCCCGCGTTTCGCGAAACTCGACGTGATCGCGTCCATGCAGCCCTATCACGCCATCGACGACGGGCGGTGGGCGGAAACGAGTATCGGGCATGAGCGCGCCTTGA
>JALYXS010000007.1 GCA_030946965.1 Acidobacteriota bacterium | reverse complement strand
GTGTCGCGATCGCGCGGGCCCTGGTCAATAATCCTTCGATCCTGCTCGCCGACGAGCCGACCGGAAATCTCGATAGCGCCACCGGCAACGAAATCATGGGGCTGTTTGAGCGGCTCTATCAAGCGGGAAATACAATTATCGTGGTGACGCACGAACACGATATCGCGCTGCATGCCCATCGGGTGATCCACGTGAGAGACGGAAAGGTGGAGAAGGACGAGTTGGTCCCGCACTAACTTCACTTCGAAGATATTCTTCCTTTGAAAGGACAACAAATTTTCCAAAAACGGCTGCTTTGGCGAATTCCTTGTATAAGCTCAGGCGTGGCGTATCGCCGAAGCAATCCAGGCACGCGATAACACACGGCGGCGTTTCGATAGGCCAACGGTACGATCGCGACGGATTCATAACGGCGGTGTGCATGAACCGCGTGGAGGGTCTTCGCTCGCGCACAAGCGCCATGAGCGGGTACTCCAGTTGTAGGTTATTTATGTCGATTCCAACCGTATCGCATCCCGTGCGGACGATGTAATCGGCGGATGCCTCATACGAGTGCCGGTTTTTCCAAGGAAGCATATCCGCGAAGTACTGTTCGTCTCGCGGTACGTGCAGAATGCTTGCCGGTCCCGTTAACGGCCTCACCCAGTTCTGAAGCAGCGGTAGCCTGGCGTTGTCGATGAGAAACAAGCACAGCAGGACTGCTATCGCCGGCCGTAGCTCACCGGCGATGCCGGCCATTGGAGCGGCGGCTATGAACAGCGGCAGGAACAGACGCCCCAGGAACGGCTGCCATTTCAAATAAGCGCAACTGGCAAGGAAACCGCAGAGAAGCGCTGCCACGTAGAGCGCCCTCTCTCGATCGCGCCCCCGGAGCGCTCGCCAGGCGAACATTCCGGCGGTCGCCAGCAGCAGGATCAGGTGCCATCGGTTCGGCGCATTGGCCTCGTGATTGGCATTCTCCGGCGGCGCGAACTTCGTCCAACGCCACGTCGTAGCGGCATCGTTCGGGTCGCTGCCCATGCGCCGGTGAATGAATATAGCGGTGTCGTACACGGCGCGGTTCCAACGCTCGTTCCGTGCTCCGAGCTGTTCGGAGGTATTCCGCACGGCATTCGAGACGGTCTGCTTCCAGCCGAACGTTTCGTTGCGCCAGCGAAAGAAGCCGTTGGCCTGAGCTGAGTCGAAGCCCATGATCGAACCGCTGAGGGCGTAATTTCGGATAAACTGCGGCGCGTTGATGGCCAGGGCGCACGCGGTTGCCGCGGCCGCTGTAGCGGCGGCGCGCTGCGATACGGGCCGCCATCGCGCGATCAAAACGGCGCCGATCAGCCACGGCAGAAACAGGTACGCCGTGGCCTTCGTCTGCAATGCCAAACCAATTGCCGCGCCAAGGAACAACGCGTCGCTCATCCTGGAAGTGGATGCGAAGCGGATCGCGAAACAGACCGCAATCGCCATCCACATCGCTAGCACGCAGTCGTTCTTGGCCCCGGAGCTCGCCAGGATGCCGGATGGCAGGGTCGCGCAAACAAGCGCCGCGA
This sequence comes from Acidobacteriota bacterium, assembly GCA_030946965.1. Classification (GTDB taxonomy): domain Bacteria; phylum Acidobacteriota; class Terriglobia; order Bryobacterales; family Bryobacteraceae; genus JALYXS01. The sequence continues at coordinate 5,273 of JALYXS010000007.1, read as the reverse complement.
TTGCCTGGCCCCGCCGAGTGGCGCCGAATAACCCCGCGGCAAGCGAAACCGCGACAATGCCAATCACCGACGCGAACCACTGCACCAGGTTGACCAGGTAGTCGCCGCCCGAGAGTACATAAAGGTGGAGCATGGCGTATTCGGCAAACGGTTGAAGCATGATCTGGGCCAGGTACGGTGTCGGGAAAAAGCGCACGCTCGATTGCTCGGCCCAGTAAACGACGCGGGGCATGTGGTACGCCATTGCGTCGGCGCTATTCGGGGGGCTGACGATGGCCGTAGCCGCCGTGATGGCCACAATGATAAAGCATGCGGCCGCGCAGAGCAGGACGACCGGATCTGGCCGCAATGCCTGGGCGCGGAACCGAAAGTGCCGCCGGCGCAGCGCGATCGCCGCGAAGCCGCAACCGGCAACTCCGATCCAGACGATCGTGAGAGAGTGGCGCTGGATGCGCTCAAAAGCGCCGAGTAATTCGGTGGATGCGAAGAGGACGGTTCCAAGGACGGTTACCAGCCGGAGCAGGCTCTCTCGGAAAACGCCGTGTCTCAAGACTTCGCGGCCTCCCGGAATACGGCGCGCTGTTTATGCCCCAGCGCCTCCCATCCATGGTGCAGTTCCACATGTTCGCGCGCCGTCCTCGCCAACCGCGACCGGTAACTGAAATGTTCCAAGAGCATCGCCACGCCTTCGGCGAAAGCCTGCGGCTCATCCGCGATCCAGATGTTTTCGCCGTGCGTCAAATCGAGACCCGCGCATCCCGAGGAAGTCGAAACGACGGCGCGCTCCATCGCCATCGCTTCCAGAACTTTCACGTTCGTCCCGGCTGAAACCGTCGTCGGAACCACAACTACGTTCGTGCCGCCATAGGCTGGACGTACGTCTTCCACGAATCCGAGAAGGCGCACGCCCGGCACGGCCGGCGGCTGCCGCTCTCCGGTGAACCGCGCCCAGTGAAGCGCAAAATCCGGCCCGGCGATGCATGTGAGCTGCGCGCCCGGCGCCCGATGCAGGAGCAGCGGCCAGATCCGCTCCGTCATAAAACGGTATGCCGTGACATTTGGAAAATGGCGGAACGATCCGATAAACAGCAGTTTCCCGTTGCCGCTCTCTCCGCTAGGGACGAAGCGTTCCAGATCGACGCCGTTCTCAACCAGGCGCCCTCGTTCCGGATCGGCGATCTGTTGAACGTCTTTCCGCGACATGGTGACAATCGCCGGGAAATTCCAGAACGCCTGCTCTTCGAAACAACGCCAGCGGAAGTAATTCCACCAGTTCATCGGCGCGCGGTTGCCGCGGAACACTTGGCGGAACAGGTCGAAGGTGATGTCGTGTTCAACCAGAATGTCACCCCGGTAGCGCGCCAGTTGCGTGTACTCCACCTGCAACACCGGAATCTGAAATTCGCGGCGCATGGAATCGAGAATCACGCGCATCTCCGCGGATTCGTACTCGTGCACTTCAGGCGGCAGCAACGTCGACCAGCGCGGCTCGCGATAGCGCGGTTTCGGCGCGAGGATCACCTTTGAGCAGAACTGAAGCAGCGGCTCGTAGCGCTGGGCCTCGCGATGCCGGCCCAAGACCGGCGCGTACTCGGAAAACGCGAAAAGAAAAATGTCGAACTCGACGGAAGACTCCCGCAGCAAGTTGAAAATCCGCACCGCGCCCCCATGCGAAAGCGGATACGGAACATAAGGCGACAGCACCGCCACGCGCTTCCGCCTCGGAGAGAGCGGACGGCCCTCGAGAACGCGGGGCCAGGCATTCGCCGCCGCCGGGGGCTTCCGCCAAGGGGTAAGCCAGGCTGGCCGAAGATAGATACGATCCCGCTCGATTCCATTTAAGAACAACGCCGAAGCCAAGCAGTCCGCGAGCTTCAGGTGATGCCTTTCCAGCCGCGAATTGTAAGCCAAAATGCGGGAAGGCGCGAGCAGTAGCGCTGTAAGCCGCAGCGGGTGCGGTGTACGCGTGAGCAGCACCGGCGCAATTCCTATCCGATTCCGCGCCAGTTGTTTTCTAGCTTGGGCGAACAAGCGCCACGCGTTCCCCGGACGCAAACGCACCATCGTGACGCCCGGAATTGCCGCCTCCGGAATTTCGGCAGTGTCGAGCGCCACGACGAAGTGGCGGCGGTCAGGCTCCAGCCGACGGATTTCCGCCATCATCGCGCGCGCCAGCTCGTCGTCCCCGCTCCAGAAACTGACAATGGCCGCTTCCGGATCTTTGCCGAGAAGTCTGAAAACGAATTGCTTCAGCCGCTCTTTCACCGCTGAAACTCGACGGTTGCCACTTCCCCGGAAGTGCCGAGCTTCGCGTTCATTTTTGGAAAGTACTCGATCGTAACGCGGCGCGGTGTTTGCGCACCGCACCCGAGCATCTTCTCCTCGCCGCCGGCCAAGACGATTTGAGATGGATCGCGCACCAGCAGCCGGGCGAGCTTGCCGTCGTCCTTCAAGAGCACCAGTCGCGCCTGCTTGCCGATGCAATCCACCTGTTTGAGAACTCCTTCCGCGCGGGCCGCCGCCTTCGGCCCGTCCCACCATGGGACTGCCCGGTCGGACACGCTCGAGGGAAGCGGCGGTCCGCTGGCCTTCGCTTCGGCTGCGCGGAGATCGGCGATCGCTTTGGTTTTTAGCCGATTGATATCGCGCTGTTTCTCTTCAGCCACGCGGCGGCGCCCGGCTTCTTCGGCGTCGAGCCGCTGCCGCTCGATGGCGAGCCGCGCTTCCCGCATCCTGTCCCGCTCGGGCTCGGTCGCGGCGGCCTGCTCCGCCGAACGCCACGCCTTCGCGGCTTCCGGGAATTTCTGTTGCTCCAGATAGAGCTTCGCGAGAGCTTCCCAATAGCCGGTGGCGCGGGGCGCGAGTTTGGCGGCGATGTTCCATTCCGCGATCTTCTTAGCCGCGTCCGGCGACTGTTCTCCAAGCAGAAAATGGGCTTCGGCTAAGTTCGGGTCCAGCTCAATCGCTTTCTCCAAGGCGGCTTTCGCCTTTGGCGCATCGTTATCCAGGCGAGCGTAATCCACGAAAACCGCGGGGTTCTTGCTGCCGCTCTCGATAGCACGGCTCAAGTGCTCCCGCGCGGCGGCGGTGTCGTTGCTCTTCAGAGCCAACAGCGCTAACCCCTCTTCGGCTTCTGTCGCGTGGACATGGTCCCGAATCATGGTTTCATAAGAGGCTTGAGAGCGATCGTTCAGGAGGTCCGCCATGGCCAGGGAGACGGACTCCGGCTCTACCGGGCTGGTATGCAGATCCCGCTCCGGACTGAGCGGGCGGCTAGGCGCCTCGGATTTCGGAAACACTCCCGCAGTCCAGTAGCGATCCACCCGCGCCTCAAAATCCTGCCGCGATTCGCCAAGCGCATTGCGGTAAGCGGCATCTTCAGCGACGCCCTTTTGAAGATTGAATAAGAGCACGCGAGTCTTGGCGTAATAATCCGGATTCGCGATCAAGAGGTGAATCCGGGCCCAATCGCGCGTGCGATTCGCCGGCGGCGCGCCCCAGGCTACATGCGTGCCATGCACTTCGATGGTGGAAAAAAACGCTTCCAACCCTTGCTCGATGGCGGGAGGAAGACGGTCCACGTTGCGTTCGAGAAACACGCGGGTGCATTCGGCGAAGACGGGTTGCGGGATAGCCGAGTCCGCGCTTCCCAAAACGTCGTACCGGTCGCGCCCTCGAACTAAACCGGGCGCCGATCCCGGCAATTCCCGTTCCTTCGCGTTTTTAAAAAGAAGAATGCGGATGCGCGGGTCCAACTGCAGATCGGGTTTCTGAAGCGTATACCCCAGGGCATGGCGAAACTGTTCGAAATCGGCCAGCGTCTCGCGAGCGGCGCGCGCGTTGGCGTCGCTGAAAATTTCGAATGGTCCGGAGCGGCTCTGCACCCACTCCGCATGGGCGAAACCGGCGCAGAGCAGAAAAGACGTTGCGAGATGAACCCGCGCAATTCGCTGCATCAAACCGGTATTGTGTCACAGGCTGTTATAGCCGGGGCGGTACTGTGATTACGATAGCGCGACCGGAGGACTTACCGGGAGCGCGGTAGCTATGCGGCTCGGACGCGTCGAAGTACGCGCTATCTCCCGCTTGTAATGCGTGATCTTCGTCCTGGGAACGTATGGTGACGGCCCCTTCCAATACGAATATGAATTCCGATCCCTCGTGAAAGTGTTCGGCAACCTCATCGAGCGAGCGTTTCGGGAACTCGGCAAGATACGCCTGCAAGCCTTTGCCCTGCGCCGAAAAAACCAGGCACTCGAAGAAGTACGACGGCAGTGGCGCATCGGGGCGCTCTGGAAACCGGATACGATCGCTCGCGCGAACCACCGTGAACAATTTCCGCCGCTGGCGCGTATCGAAAAAATGCTCCAGACCAACGTCGAACACCATCGCGATTCGCGCGAGCGTCGGCAGAGTTGGAACCATTTTCCCGGTTTCGAGTTGCGACAGCATGGAAGCCGAAAGTCCTGTGTGCTTGCCTAAATCGACTAGTGCGATCTTTTTGCGAAGCCGGAGTTGCCGCAGTTTGCGCCCCAATTCGTAGGAGGAAAGGACGCGAGTGATAGTTTCCTCACTACTTTCTTCCCGCATGCTTAAATCTATGTTAGCGCAAGTGAAATCACTACCCACTTTATAAGCTCCATTGAAATCAATTGAAGTAGCGATGCACGAAACACCTTGTCTTTTCGTAAGCTCAGATAGAGACAACACAAATTGGACGGTGAGGTAAACATGGTGATGCAAAAGAATTCCCCGGAGACGATGGCCGCGAGCGATGACGAGTTGGTGCTGCTTTCCCAAGAGGGCCGGCAGGACGCGTTTTCGGAATTGATCCGCCGCAACTATTCTTCTTCATTTAAGCTCGCGCTTTCCATACTGCACGAGCGCCAGGAAGCCGAAGACGAAGTGCAAAATGCTTACTGGAAGGCGTACCGGCACATCGGGCAGTTTCAGCGCGATTCGAAATTTTCAACCTGGCTGACGCGAATCGTGGTCAATCAGTGTTTAATGCGGCTTCGGCAAACGCGCCGGGCGAAATTTTTCTACCTGGACGACGCGCTGATTGGCGATGAGCGCGGCACGCTTGAGTTAGTGGACAACACTGACAGCCCGGAATCGGCATTAGGGACGAAAGAACTTTCGGAATTGCTGAAGAAAGAGATCGGACGCATTCCGCCACTGCTTCGCAACGTATTCGTGCTGCGAGATGTCAAGGAGTTGTCGATGTCTGAAGTCGCCCGGCAGTTGGGAATTTCGATCGCCGCCGCGAAGTC
>JALYXS010000737.1 GCA_030946965.1 Acidobacteriota bacterium | reverse complement strand
CGGGTGTCCAACCGGTAGGGGAAGTGATGCACGTAGCGCCACTCGAATGGGGAGCAGACTGCGTCGCGCGCAATGCGATACTCATAAGTCTTCGCCAGTGCATCGAAGCGCGGATGAAATTCCAGATCGCGTTCCTCTGCCGCAATGACGCGGATCGAGGAGGGCAGGAGCCGGTTAATCGCTTTCCGCAAATTTTCGCTGGGAATGGGATTCTCGAACGAAAATGCGGCTACCTGCGCCTGGGCATGCACGCCTGCATCGGTCCGCCCCGAGCCGGCCACGCTAACCGGGCGGCCCTCCATTCGCTGCAGAATTTCTTCGAGCGTCCCCTGAATGGTGGCGAGCCCAGGTTGCACCTGCCATCCATGGAAATCCGTACCGTCGTAAGCGACGGTTATCTTAATGCGCCGCACGGATCAGTCATTCTCATCCGGCTTGGCGGTGTGCGCGATCGCGGGAAATTCTTTTTCCGGAGCCAGCGCGTTAAGCGTCAAATGCTCCCGCAGGATGGTCATCGCGGAGCCGGGGTCGTCGGCATATCGGAACAGGCTTAAGTCCTCCTGGGCGATCATCCCATGACGCACCAGCGCGTCGAAATTAATAATCTCTTTCCAGTACGAAGATCCGTACAGCACGATCTGCATCTTCTTCCTCAGCTTCTTGGTTTGCGTGAGCGTGAGCAGTTCGAATAGTTCATCCAGAGTTCCGAATCCTCCGGGAAATACGACCAGCGCCTTCGCCAAATACGCGAACCAGAATTTGCGCATGAAGAAATAGTGGAATTCGAAGTTCAGATCCGGCGTGATGTAAGGATTCGGAAACTGCTCGAAAGGCAGTCCGATATTCAGGCCTATCGTTTTCCCATTCGCGTCCATGGCGCCGCGATTCGCCGCTTCCATGATGCCCGGACCGCCGCCGCTGCACACCACGAACCGGTAGGTGGATTTAGCGTACGCCTCGGCCCACTCCGTCACCAACCGCGCAAGCACGCGAGCGTCGTTGTAGTAATGGGCGAGCGGGCCGTCTTCCCGCAACCGCGCGGACCCGAAAAACACCACGGTGTCGCGAATTCTTTGACGCCGGAAGTGCGACAACGGCTCCAGGTATTCGGACAATATCCGGAGAGGACGCGAATCCGGAGTCTCCAAAAATTCATCGTTCTTGTACGCCAGTGGAGGACGCGACTGGGCGTTTTGGGGAGGGTTCTCGATCATTCTTTTTCCGCTTTCCGTTTTAATTCGCGCACGGTTTTCCAAATCTCGGGCAGCTTGGGAAAAGCGGTGATGGCGCGCAGCCATTCGCTTGCGGCAAACGCGGGCGATCCCGACATCCTCGCTCCCGCCGGCACGTCGCCGCCGATCCCGCTCTGCGCGTAGATAATCGCATCGCGATGAATCGTCAGGTGTCCGGAGATTCCCACCTGCCCGGCGAGCAGCACGTTCTCCTCGAGTATCGAACTACCCGCCAGTCCGGTCTGCGCGCAAATAATGTTGTCTTCGCCCACCACGCAAGCGTGCCCAATTTGCACCAGGCTGTCGATCTTCGCGCCGCGCCGCACGCGCGTTTCGCCCACGGTCGCGCGGTCGATCGACGTAAGGCTTTGAATCTCGACATCGTCTTCGATTACCGCGATGCCGGATTGCACGATCTTGTGATGCGTGCCGTCCTTTCGCTTGGCAAAACCGAATCCATCGCCGCCCACGACCGCGCCATTTTGTAGAATCACACGATTGCCGATCCGGCAAAATTCGCGCACAACCGAGTGCGAGTGCGCCACGAAGTCGTCGCCAACACTCGCGCCCTCATAGATCACCGCGTGAGGATGCAGCAAGGCATTTGTACCGATCGTCACGCGCTCGCCGACCACGGCGAACGCGCCAATCGACGCCCCGTCTCCGACTTGCGCGCTTGCGGCGATTGCGGCTTGGGGGTGAATGCCAGGCGCGGGACGCGGCGGTTGATAGAACAACGCCACCGCGCGCGCAAAATCGAGATATGGATTCGGCGATACCAGCGTCGCAATCGAGCCTTTGCCCCGCTCGCCGCTCAGAATAGCGCTTGCTTTGGTGTGTTTTACTTTCGGCGCGTATTTCGAATTTGCCAAAAACGTAAGGTCGCCGGCGCGGGCCTGCTCCAGCCCCGCCACTCCGGCAATTTCGATTTCACCATCCCCGTCCAGCCCGCAATCGAGCGCCGCGGCAACGTCCCGTAGCTTCATGCTACTTCTCGAACACGAAACGAATCACCTGAGAACTCGGCACTAAAATATTGTTGTCTTTAGCTGGTTCAAAGCGCCAACGTCTGGCCGCTTCGCTTGCCCTAAGCCCCAGGTAAAGAACCACGCTATCACCACGGGTGACCGGCGTCGCGCGGGTCACTCGACCTCTCGCGTCAATATTGACCTTCACCAACACCACGGTTTCACGTGTTATTCGGGACCGGATACCCTCGCTGATTTCCGGCCGTACACGCGACAGCACCTCGGCGGGAACGAAATGGTGCGGTCGGGATGGCTCATTAACGGTGGGGCGTGGCAGATCGGGAATGTTCACAGTGCCCCCGCCCTGTGCGGATGGGGTGCGATTGAGCGGATTTGCCGGTCCCTGGTCAGGTATGGAAACCCGACCAGCTTCCGGGGTGGGTTCGACCTTTCGTGCCGTTAAGCCTGGTTCCCCGGTTTGCCGGGCGGCGGGTTGCGGCGACTTCTCAGGTTCACCGGAGTGCTTTGCCACCGGCGGTAATACACTCGGAGGCTTCGTTGCGGCAGCGTTGGGATTCACCGGCTTGCCGGCGAGGAGAACACGAAACGATTCGGTCGAAATCTGCTTTTCAGGCCCGAACACGTTCAGCCGGAACGTCACGTCGTCACTTTTGTGCTTGTACGGCACGGCGCCGCTATGCAGTTGGGTTGCATTCAGGGTCAGGTCCCGGTGCGAGTTGCCGTCTTCGATAGCGAGAACTCCGCGTGCAGCTTTCCGAATAGCCGGATGATCCCGATTCCACGTGACATGCCAATCCCCGTAACCGGGCCGTACGTCAAGACCAAGCGATCCCGGGGCCCCGGCCGAGGTTGCTACAGGCGTTGCGGGCTTCCCGACGGCGTCCGTCTCATCGCCGCCCCCATGTTGCCAGAAGAAAAGCCCGAGTGCGCAGAGCACCAGCAACAGAGCGGCCGCAGCCTCCCAATGCCGCGCTAAGAAACCGCGATCGGCGGGCTGCGAAAAGAGCGGCTTCGAGGGTGGTGCAAACCGGTGCTCCGTGGGCTCTGGGGCGAATATTTGGGGCGCAGTTTCAGCGGCGGCAACTTCCTGGGGTGTCTCTTCACCCGGGGTCATACCGGGTGCTTCAGGCGGAACTTCCTGAACAGTTCGGCTTGCTTCCGCCGCCGCGCCTCCGTTCAAAGCCGTGAAGTCGATTGGATTCGCCCCCGCCGCGGCTCCCGTCCTCCGTCCCTGAAACAGGAATTCGCGTTCGGACGATTGCATCGGCAGAGTACCGTCTTTCCAGAAGAATATTTCCGCGACCAGATGCACGACGTCGAGCGGCTTGACTACCAGGAACACAAACTCCGGGCCATTGAACCAGCGCTCAATCGCCTCCAGATCGGACTGCTCCAACTGAAGATTCCGCCGCGTGTGGCTGCGATAGTAGCCGACGATTGCAAGACTTGGATCTTCGGCTAGACGAGCGCGCGCTGCCTCGAAACCTCGTTGGTCCCCATCCGAGAGGATATAGGACGGGCCAAAGCGATATTCGCAGCTTACTCGTTCGTTGCGCTCGATGGAAATAAGCCCGGCTTCTCTCCTGCCCAGCAGGATTCCTCCAACCTCCACGCCTCGCCGGCGAAGCGCGTTGAAGCCATCGATTGCATCGGTCGAAATGGCATCCACCACGTCGAGATGGATGCGCACCGCGCTAGGCGCCCCGGGTGCTTCCCACGACAGATAATCGGACGCAGCCGGTTCCGCCGCTTGAGTTTCTCGTGAAGGAAGAGCCATGAATGAAGAAGGACCGGCTAAAGCAGGTCCTACGGACCAATATACTCCCCGCTAGACAAAAGCCGCAGGCGGCGCGGGATCCTCCGGCCGGCCCGCGTCCGCCAGCGGCACTTTCACCAGAATGAATCCGATCAAGACCAGGATCAGCACTCCCGCCAGATACATTGGTTCGGCGAACAGCGAGGGCAATTTGCCCTTCACCAAGTTGAATCCGGACGTCACCAGGCCCATCAGCGCCTCGCCCGCGATCAATCCGGATGCCGCCAGAATGCCCGCATTCTCCACGCGCGCGCGTTGCGCCTCGTTGTAGCCCCGGCGTTCGCAGATCGTATCCGTCATCCACCGGATCATGCCGCCGCAGAAAATTGCGAACGTCGTCCCCAAAGGCAGATACATGCCGATCGCCACCAGCATCGGGCTCTTCACCTGAACCAGAATCATCGTCAATCCGAGGGCGATCCCCGCGCCGATCAACGGCCATGCCATATCGCCGCCAACGATTCCTTGCGCGAGCGAGGCCATTAATCCGGCCTGTGGAGCGGGCAGTGCTTTATCGCCGAAGCCGATTCCTCCCGCGTTAATGTTGCCCTGATGCAGAAGCAGCAGGGGAAAATACATGACTACGCTCGCGACCACCACGGAGATCAACTCGACAATCTGAATCGTCTTCGGAGTTCCTCCGAGGATGTAGCCGACTTTAAAATCCTGTAGCAACTCGCCGGCGACGGCGGAAGAGACGCATACGACGGCCGCTACTCCCAGCACGGCGATCACTCCGCCGGTTCCCGATACGCCCAGCGAAACCAGCAGCAGCGCGGCAATGATCAGCGTCGAAAGCGTCAATCCCGAAATTGGGTTGTTAGACGATCCAATTACGCCTACCAGATATCCCGAAACGGTGGCGAAACAGAAGCCCACGATGAGCATCGCCGTCGCCGCGACCACCCCGGCCAGCTTGCTCCCGGAAAGATAGGTGTACAGCACGATCATCCCGATATAAACCACGCCAATTCCGGCGAGAACCAGGCGCGAACTCATATATTGGCCCAATCTGCCGGCGTTGGCCGACATGCCCGCGCCGCCGCGCAGTTCCGCAAAGGCCTTGCTCAATCCCACGCCTAAACTTTTGCGCATCCGGAACAGCGTGTATGCGGCGCCGATCATCATTCCGCCCACCGCAATAGGCCGCACGATATCGCGCCAGAAACGGTCGGCGAG
>JALYXS010000054.1 GCA_030946965.1 Acidobacteriota bacterium | reverse complement strand
CCGATCAGTCCTCCGCCGTGATCTATGCCTGGGCCTTGGTGGCCAGCGGGCGAGCGCAAGAGGCGGCGGGTCTGGTTCAGCGGAATCCGCTGCCGCAGCCGAACAGCGTTGCCGACTTTGCTTTCCTGATCTATCCGCGAATACTGTTTCTCCGCGCAGCCGTCCTGCAAAAGCAAGGTAACTCAGCCGGGGCGAAGCGCGGTTACGGGCTGTTTCTGAATTTAATGGGGCCGGCGGACAACATCTTTCAAGAGAAGCAGCGGGCCGAAGCTGAGCGAAATCGGGTAAGTTGAGGGCAGCCCAATGAAAATTCTTACGTTTTTATATCAGCGGAACAAGCACGCCGGCGTGATGGTGGATGGCGGCGTTGCGCCGGTGCTCGAAATTAATTCGAAGCATCGGACGCGCGTGCCGAACGACGTGCTCGAGATCATCCAGGCCGGCATCACGCAGATTCCGACGGACGGCGTGGCCCCTATTCCGTTGGACCAGATTGAATGGCAGCTGCCCTACCCGATGCCTCCGAAAATCTGGTGCATCGGCCTGAACTACCGGTCGCACGCCGAAGATATCAATGCCGTGCAACCCGAGGAACCGGGCAGCTTCATGAAGCCCGCCTCTTGTATGTTTTCGCCTGGCCGCGAAATTATCCTCCCGCCCGCCGATATTTCGAACGATGTCGATGCGGAGGGCGAGCTCGGCGTCGTAATCGGCAAAACGTGCCGGTTCGTACCAGCCGGAGAGGCACGGCGCGTAATCTATGGGTTTACCACGACGCTCGATCTCACCGCGCTCGACGTTCTCCGCAAGAATCCGCGCTACCTGACCCGCTCGAAGAGCATCGACACATTCTTCAGCTTCGGTCCCGTGATTGTCACCGCGGACGAAGTTCCCGACGTGGACGCGCTGGAAGTAATCACCGAACACAACGACGGCGTGTGTTCGCGCGACTTCGTGCGCAACATGCGCATGCGCCCGCTCGATCTGGTGAGCTATCACAGCGATTACATGACGCTGTACCCCGGCGACCTGATTTCGACTGGATGCCCGAAAGGCGCTCGCATCAAAGCGGGCGATCGCGTGCGCGCCCGCATCGATGGCGTGGGAACACTGGAAGCTTCCGTGAAACAGGGCGAACGCCTGCAAATGATAGACTAAAGCAGTGGTGTCCGCGCTCAAACAGGTCGTTTTTTGGGACTATCCGCGCGCCTCTTGGCAGTACGATGTGATAGTCGGGATCATCGTCGCATTCGTTCTGCTCACGCCGCGCGATTGGTTTCGCGATCAACCGCGCATTCCGCACGGCAGTGAAGTAGCGATGTTATCGTCCGCGCAGGGCAGCAACGTCTTCTGGATCGAGCCGGAGTTGGTTGGTCCCATCCCTGAAAGCCAGCGTCTCGGCCAACTCAGCCAGATTCTGAAAAACAAAACGGGGAAACAGCAGCAGGTGACGCGCCTCGAACCGATTTACGATTCGGAGAACGAGATCAAGGGGTACATGGCGTTTGCGAAGCCTTAGTGGCCTGGCCGTTGGCGTTGGCGGGCTATTTGCGCTCGCCATTGCCGCGTTCGCGGCCGATCCGCTCGATGCCGTGCTTGCCAGGATGGACGCTTCGGCGGCTGCTTTCAGAAGCATGTCCGCGAACATCAAGCGCGTATCGCATACGGCGGCAATTAACGAGGACAGTGTCGATTCGGGAACGATCAAGCTCAAGCGGTCGCGTAAAGGTACGCCGGGCGACACGCGCATGATTGTCGATTTGACGGCTCCGGATCGAAAGACCGCGGCGCTCGAAGGCGAAACTTTCCAGATTTATTTGCCGAAGATCAAGACAGTGCAAATATTCGATTTGGGGAAAAAGCGGAATCTTCTGGATCAATTTCTGCTACTCGGTTTCGGCACTCCCGGGAGAGATCTTTCGCGCGCCTACGCCACCACTTTTGCGGGGGCCGAGAACGTGGAAGGGCATCAAGCCGCGCATCTGCAACTGATTCCGAAATCACCCGAGGTTCTGAAACAGTTGAGGAAGGTCGACCTCTGGATATCGGACGAAAGCGGTTATCCTTCGCAACAAAAATTTAACCAGCCTTCCGGCGATTACACGTTGGTTACATTTTCGGATCTCAAAGTCAATCCAAATTTGCCCGATTCCGCGTTAAAACTTCAGCTCCCAAAAGGGGTTAAACGAGAATACCCGCAACGGTAAGTGTTTGGCGCTTGCCTTGCTAACTTTACCCCTTGATGAACTTGCCAAAACGGCTCTTGTATCTCGATTGGGTTCGCGGCTTTGCGGCGATTGTCATGCTTCAAGGCCACGTATTCGATTCCTTCACCCGAACCGATCTGCGTCCGGGCGGGGCATTCTTGTTTTCGCAACTTCTGGGCGGCATGCCTCCCGCGATTTTCCTGTTCCTCACGGGCGTCACTTTGGCATTCCTGATGGACGGGCAAGAGCGCCGGGGAACGCCTGCCGCCACGCGAATTCTCGCGTCTCTGCGCCGGTCGGGCTATTTGTTTCTGATCGCCTTCCTGTTTCGCATTCAACTGTGGGCGTTTTCCAGCCCGCGCAATCCGTGGACGGATATTCTTCGCGTCGACATTCTGAATTGCATGGGTTTCGCCATCGCCGTCATGTCGGTAATGGCTCTGTTTAAAACGATGGAGCGCATCCGGCTGTGCGCGATTCTCGGGATAGCGATCGCCCTTGCCGCGCCGGTCGTTTCTCAAGTGAATTGGTCGTCCGCTCCGTGGCTGTTGCGCGACTATCTGGTTCCCAATAAACTGTTCTTCGGCTTTTTCCCGTGGGCCGCGTTCGTGGCGTTCGGCATGAGCGCCGGAAGTCTTTTGCGGACGCTGCGCGAGGACCAGATCCCCCAGGCGATGCAGTGGATTGCGCTCGCGGGAATAGCGCTGACGTTCGGCGGCAACGCGCTCTCATCGGTTACTTACTCCGTCTATGCCAAGTCGGATTTCTGGCTGGACAACCCGTGTCTGATTTTGATCAAGCTGGGCGTCGTGCTGCTCATTGTGCCTTTTGCTTATGTGTGGACAAGGCATCCGTCCGCCCAAAGTTGGAGTTGGGTTCGGCAATTCGGGGTCACTTCACTGCTGGTCTACTGGCTCCACATTGAAGTGGTTTACGGACGGTGGTTGGGAACGTTGAAAGAGTTGCTAACGGTGGAGCAGACCATTTTCGCCGCTGTCTGCCTGATTTTGCTGATGCTTGGATTGTCGGTGCTGCGGACCAATCTTAGGAACTGGCGCGGATGGCTGGCGCTGCTGCCGGCATCGGAACCGAAGCGAGTTTCAGGAGATTAACCCTCGTAGCCGCGCGCCGCCGCTTAGACCGGCAAGCGATCCGGGCATCCTGGCCTCTGCGTCACGATTTGCGCTCCCTGTGAAGGACGGCGACTTCGCTACGGGCAGCGCTTGCCTTGCATGCTGACTGAATTGCCCGCGGAGTTAGTCAGAGTTACGGCAACGGAATCGACCGAAGCCGCATCGCCTTGCAAACTGAACGGCGATGTCAGCGTGAACTGGCCCCCCGTGGCAATCGACGCATCGGTCGCGAAATAGGCCGCCGCCGTGTCCAGCGGAATGCCGGGGAAGCTCGACTTATCTAGCGTCGCGCCCGCCGCGGCCGTGAATACGACATCGGCGCTCTTGAGACTTCGAGTGGTTGTGTAACCCGTAAGTTGCACCTGCACTTGGCCGTTGGTTACCGCAATGTATAGTGGTGGGGTGGTGCCGATTACCGGCGCGGAAAGCTTCAACGTGACCACGACGGGCGCCGGAACGGACTCCGAGGGCAGCGGCGATCTTAGGCTTGCAATCCCGAAAATTGAAACGTGAACATACCCGC
>JALYXS010000727.1 GCA_030946965.1 Acidobacteriota bacterium | reverse complement strand
GCGAGAATCCCAATGCGCGCATTCTGGTGACCGGCTGCTATGCGCAACGCGCGCCGGAGGAATTGGCGGGCTTGCCTGGCGTTGAGTGGGTCGTCGGGAATTCGCATAAAGTCCAGATCGCGGGCATTGTTGCCGGTGCGCCGTATCACGGGCAAATTCATGTGGGCGATATTTTCGCGTGTGACGATTTTCTGACCGTGCCAGTGATGGGATCGGTGGCCGGCCGGGCGCGGCCTAACCTCAAGATTCAGGACGGCTGCAACAATCGCTGCTCGTTCTGCGTGATCCCGTATGTGCGCGGGCGCAGCCGCTATACCCGCGCGGATACCGTAATCGAGCAAGTGCGCCAGTTGAGCGGGCGCTATAAGGAGGTCGTGCTGAGCGGGATCAACCTGGGACGCTGGGGGCGCGCGCCGGGCAGCACGATGCGGCTGGCCGATCTGTTGCACCGTTTGCTTTCGGAAACGGAAATCGAGCGTATTCGTCTTAGTTCCGTCGAGCCGATGGACTTCAGCGACGAACTGCTCGGTCTGATGGCGGAATCGCCGCGCATGGCCCGGCATGTGCATGCCCCGCTGCAATCGGGTTCGGATTTTGTTCTTCGCCAAATGCACCGCAAATACCGGCCGCGGCATTATGCCGATCGCATGCTGAAAGCGCGGAGCATGATGCCCGATGCGGCGATCGGGGCGGATGTGATGGTTGGGTTCCCCGGCGAGACCGACGCGCATTTTGAAGAGTCGCGCCGGTTCATCGAAAGTCTGCCGTTTACGTATTTGCACGTGTTCACCTATTCCGAGAGGCCGGGAACGCCCGCGACGGATATGCAAGCCTCGGTGCCGATGCAGGTTCGGCGGGAACGGAATCGGGCTTTGAGAGAACTGGGTGACGCGAAGAACCTGGAGTTCCGGCAGCGGATGATTGGCAAGCGCCTCTCGGCGGTGACGCTGGAGCAGCCGGGGCTAGCGCTGACGGGCAACTACTTGAAAGTGAAGTTAGCTACCACGCCGGCGCCGAATCGTATCGTCGATGTCGATATTGCAGGCTTGACCGGTGACGGTTTGCGCGAGGTTAAATCTCCCGCCTGCCTTCAAGCGACTTCCACATCGTGACTTCATCCGCAAACTCGATATCGCTGCCCACCGGAATTCCCATGGCGATCCGCGTCACCTTAATTCCCAGCGGCTTGAGCAGCTTCGAAATATAAATCGCCGTCGCTTCGCCCTCCACGTTCGGGTTTGTCGCTACAATCACTTCCTGAACTTCACCCGGCCCGATCCGCTCCACCAGACTTTTTATCTTCAACTGTTCCGGACCAATCCCACGCAACGGCGAGAGCGCCCCGTGCAGCACATGATAAAGCCCGGAAAACTGTCGCGTAGTTTCGATTCCAACGATATTGTGAGCCTCTTCCACCACGCAAAGCACCTTCTGGTCGCGATTCGGATCGCGGCAATATTGGCAAGTCTCCGCGTCGCTGATGTTGTTGCAGATGACGCATAGCCCGAGTTTGTCCTTCACGTCGAGCAGCGCCTGCGCCAGATGCTCGGCGTCGTCCCGCTTGGCTCGAAGCACATGGAACGCGATCCGTTGCGCCGATTTCTGGCCGATGCCGGGTAGCCGTTTGAACTCCGTAATAAGCCGTGCAAGCGGCTCGGCGAAATCGGACATCCGCTAAAACATGCCCGGGGGTAGGCCCATTCCGCCCAGCATTCCACCCATTTTTTGCTTGCTCTCGTCGTCCACTTTCTTCGCCGCTTCATTGCACGCCGCCGTTACCATGTCTTGTAGCATTTCCACGTCGGTGGCCGCTTCGGGATCGATCTTCACCGCAAGCACGTTCTTGTGGCCGTCCATCTTGACGGTGACCATCCCGCCGCCCGCCGACGCTTCCACTCGAATTTTTGCCACTTCCTCCTGCAGCTTCTCCTGCATCTGCTGCGCCTGTTTCATCATGGCTTGCATGTTGCCTGGCATTTTCATGTATTCACTCCTTAAGATTTCGCACGGTCCGCACTTCGCCGCCGAAAAGTTCGCGGAAACGCTGGACCTCCGGGTTGCCCAGCGCGCGCGTCGTAATTTCGTCTTCATTCGGCTTCGTTACGGGAGCCGTCTTCCCGGGCGCCGGCGCATCGGTAAAG
>JALYXS010000715.1 GCA_030946965.1 Acidobacteriota bacterium | reverse complement strand
CTTCCCAACTTCCCGTCGCGGTGTAATGGTCATACCAGTTCGAGCCTGGAATGCCGTGCTCGATTTCGCGTTCGAGGCGCGTCCGCAGCTTCGGATCTTTCAAGCGCGCGAGAAACGCGTCCTTGCCGCCTTCGTGCGCCCACGGCGGGATAATGCTCGCCAGATCGTTTTGTCCCGCGCGATACGGGTACACATTGGCCGTGACTTGCTGCCCGTTCGCGCGCGCTTGCGCGATCGTCGAAATCAGCTCCGGCATCTTGCCCCAAAGCTTGTGGTCAGCCAGTTTGAGATGGATGATATCGACCGGCGCGCCGCTTCGCCGTCCGATGTCGATCGCTTCGGCCACGGATTCAAACACGCCCTGGCCTTCCGTCCGCATGTGCGTCGAATAGATGCCGCCGTACTCCGCGGCCACTTTGCACATGGCCACCAGCGAATCGGTATCGATCCAAGACCCCGGCGGGCCGCTCAATGAACTCGCCACCCCAAGCGCGCCCTGCTGCATCGCCTGCCGGACCAGCGACTCCATCTCCCGCAGTTCGGCCGGCGTTGGCGGCGAGGGCTTCGCGCCGCGAGCGTACGTCCACACCTTGCTCGATCCCACGTAGCTGCCGATGTTGGTCGAAACGCCCGTGCGCAAAACGTGCGCGAAATAGCCCTTGAAGTCGGTCCAGTCCACATGTTCCGCCTTGGTCTCGATTTCGCCCTCCTGCTTTCCCCCGACCGGAGCCGCCGAACCGCCCTCGCCGAAAATCATCGACGTCACGCCTTGGCGAACCATGCTTTCGGCATTGCCATCGGCAAGGATCGAAAAATCGGAGTGATTGTGGATGTCGATGAAGCCGGGCGATACGACGAAATTTTTCGCGTCAATCACCCGTTTGGCGGTCGCATTCCGCAGCGGACCCATCGCGGCGATTTTTCCGCTCGAAATCGCGATATCGCCAATCCAGGTGGCGTTCCCCGTGCCATCCGCAACCAGGCCGCCGCGAATCAGAATGTCATAATCTTGAGCCGGAAGCAGCATGGCCAAAGCTACTCCGAGGAAAATGGGCTTCATGGCAAGATTGTATCTACTCATGATGCGATGGATGCCAGTGTTGTTCCTTTTGAGCCATGCGGCAGCCTGCCCGAACGCCGGATTTCTCCCCGGCGCGCGCGTGCTTCTCGATGCGCATAACTGCTACCCATACGACGGCAAATGGGGCGACCGCATCGACCGCGCGCTCTCTATCGGAGCGCCGCTCGCCATCGAGCAGGACCTCGCCTGGAACGGAACACACAATATCGTGACGCATGGACGGCCTTTCCTGGGCGATGAGCCGACTTTGCAGTCGTATTTCTTCGAGAGGATTCGCCCCCTAATCGAGCAGGCTCTGAACGGCGGCGATCGCGGCAACTGGCCGTTGATCACGCTCAATCTCGATCTGAAGTCCGAAGAGCCGGAGTTGCTTGCCGATATCTGGTCCGTGCTCGGCGAATACAAAGATTGGCTTACGACCGCGGAGCGCGCCGCCGATCCCTCCACGGTAACGCCGTTCGACGTGAAGCCGGTGCTGGTGCTGACCGGCGTCTCCGATGCGCAACAAAAAGTTTTTTACGACCAAGTGCCCGTGGGCGGACGCTTGCGCGTTTTCGGCGCCGCGCATTTGGATAGCGGTCCCGCGAATCTCACTACGGCGCGGAAGATTGAGCGCGCGGTATCGCTGCCGCCAGAACGTCTTGCTCCCGAACCTGCGAACAACTATCGCCGGTGGCTGAATTTCTCCTGGTATCCGGTGGAAAAAGGCGGGCAGAGAAAGGCCGGAGATTGGACCGCCGCATCGAACGATCGCCTTCGCGCGCTGGTTCGTCATGCGCACTCCCGCGGGCTTTGGATACGCTTCTATACTCTAGATGGCTTGCCCGATCCGGCTATCGGCGGATGGGACGCTCAATATAATTTAGGCTCTTTGGAAAAGGTACGAGCCCGCTGGCAAGCCGCCATCGATGCCGGAGTGGATTTCGTGGCTACCGACCAATATGAAGAGCTTTCCAAGGTTTTGAAACGCGTGCTGGTGCATGGCCATCGGGGCGCGCGCGCCATGCGGCCCGAGAACACCATCCCGGCATTCCAATATGCCATCGCGGCCGGCGTGGATGCGCTCGAGCTCGACATGGCGGTCACCAAAGATAACGTGCTGGTGGTCTCGCACGATCCGTTGCTGAACCCGGCGATCTGCCAGGGTCCGCGGCCCGGTATCGCGATCCATCAGGTCACGCTCGCCGAACTGCGCGAATACGATTGCGGCGCGCAAACAAATCCCAATTTCCCCAAGCAGGCGCCCGTTCCCGGCACGCGCATGCCGACGCTTGACCAGGTTTTCGATCTGGCGGGCGAAGGCAAATTCGATTTCAACATCGAGACCAAGAGTTTTCCCGGCCAACCGCAATACACGCCGCCGCCCGACGCGTTCGCGCGCTTGGTGCTGGAGGCAATCCGCCGGCATAATCTCGAATCGCGCATTATTCTGCAAAGTTTCGATTTCCGCACTCTGCATGCGATGAGGAAACTGGCTCCGAACATCCGCCGTTCCGCGCTCTACGAGGGAACGGATCGCGATTTCGTGAAGATTGCGAGAGAAGCGGACGCGACGATTATCAGCCCCTATTACAAGCTGGTAACGCCGGAGAACGTGCATGCCGCGCACCAGGCGGGATTGCAGGTTGTGCCGTGGACTGCCAACACGCCCGAAGATTGGAAAACGCTGGTGAGCGCCGGAGTGGACGCGATTATCAGCGACGATCCCGCCGCGCTGATTTCGTGGCTGCGGAAAAACCGCTGAAGTGATCGTGGTCGGCTGGGAGAGCTTCATAAGGAGAACTGCGCGACAATTGGATCAAGGGACAAGAGTGGATCAAGGGACAAGAGCATAGACCGCTCATTCCCATTCAACCCCTGGAGTAGTGAAATGTATCGAGTCGTTCGCGTCAGCGCCGGTCGGGATTATACGTTGCAGGTCGCGTTCGCCGATGGATCGAGTGGGTATGTCGATCTATCTTCGAGGCTATTCGGGCCTGTTTTTGAACCGCTCCGCGATCTGGATTTGTTCTCGCAAGTTCGAATAGACGAATATGGCGCCGTGTGCTGGCCGAATGGGGCCGATCTAGCCCCCGACGCCCTTTACCAAAAGCTCGCGGTGTAATGCCCCTTACGATTCGGATTTCACCGACTCTCGCGCCTTCAGAAACACATCCACATTGCCCTTGTCGATCAGCGTGGCCCCTGTATCGATAAACGTCGGAATCGGCGAGAACGGATCTTGCGCGTAGTTGCCATCGAGCGTCTTTAACTTGCGATGCACGAACGTGTCGAGCATCTGTAATCCGAAGAACGCCATGGTATACGGCTTCTGCGCGATGGTCGCGGCGATTTTACCCTTCTGGATCCAATTCAGCGTGCCCTCGTCCGTGTCGAAAGCCATGATGGTTTTTCCGCTCACGTTGTTCCGGTCGAACACTTCCGCCACTTCCTTGCCGGCCAGCGCCTCCAGACAAATGAATCCGTCGATCTTTGCATTTTTTTTGATCAGGTCCGTCGTGGTGTCAAACGCAATGCGCGGGTCGCCTTTGATATCTACCGTCTGCACGATCTTCAAGCCGGGATGATCGGCGATTGCGTCCTTATAGCCGTGCAGCCGCTCGTTTAAATTCGCCTGGCCGGGCATGGTCAAGACCACCAGATTACCCTTGCCGTTCATCTGCTTCACCAGCGTCTTTCCACCCATCAATCCCGCGTCGTAGTTGTTCGTCCCGATGAACATCAGCCGCTTGCTGTTCGGATCGTCGGAATCGATGGTAATCACCGGCACGCCCGATGAGACAGCGCTATTGATAGCCGGCGTGAGCATCGCGGCATCGGCCACGGAAATCAAAATACCGCTGGGTTTCAGCTTTGCGACACGCGATATTTCCGCCTCTTCCGCCTTCGGATCGTACGTGTCTGGCCCAACCATTTCAGCCTTAACGCCCATCAGGGTGGCTTCGCGTATAAATCCGTTCGCGGCCGTCTGCCAATAAGGAACCTTGATGTTGGAGGCGATGAGGTAAAACTTCTCTTTAGGATCGTGCGGCGAGCTGGCGCACCCGAAAAGCGTGAGAAGCGAACCGCAAAGCAGTACAGTTTTCCGGTTGAAAGAGGTATCGAGTGACATAGCGTTCACTCATTTAATCACAACTGGAGTCAAACCAAAACGGTGAACGTGGATTCGGTGCGCGTCACCGGGCGGTACAGCGTGTCGCGCTCCATGGGTTCGCGTCCGGCTTTGCGGATGAGTTGCAGCAACTCGCCGCGGCGCAGGGATTGACTGGTCGTCGCGCCGGCGTTGTGGTAAATCTTCTCTTCGACAACCGTGCCGTCGATATCGTCCGCGCCGAAACGCAGGGCGATCTGCGCGATTTTCGGCGTCATCATGATCCAGTAAGCCTTGATGTGCGGAATATTGTCCAGGATCAGGCGCGCCACAGCAATGTTCTTGAGATCGAGAAACCCGGTCGTTCGCGGAATGTGTTTGAGCGCCGTATTATCCGGGTGGAACGCCAAGGGAATAAAGGTGACGAAGCCGCCGGTATCGTCCTGCAGCTCGCGCAGTTTCAGCAGATGATCCACTCGATCCTCATCGTTTTCGATGTGGCCGTAGAGCATCGTGCAGTTCGATCGCAACCCTAGCTGGTGGGCCGTGCGCGCCGTTTCGAGCCACTCGTCCCCCGTGAGCTTGTGGTCGCAAATGACGCGGCGCACGCGGTCGGAAAATATCTCCGCGCCCCCGCCCGGCATAGAATCCATGCCCGCGTCGCGCAACCGCTCCAGCGTCTCGCGGATAGAAATCTTCGCGCGCTTGGCGAGATACCCAATCTCAACCATCGTGAAGGCTTTGAGATGAACCTGGGGGAAGCGCTCTTTCAATCCGCGAAGCATCTGGCAAAACCAGTCGAGCCCCAATTCCGGATGCAGCCCGCCGACTATATGGAACTCCGTGACCGCTTCGGTCCAACCCACGCCCGCCGTTTCCCACACCTGATCGAGCGACATCGTATAGGAATTCGGATCTTTCGCTCTCTTGCCGAAAGCGCACAAGCGGCAGCTCGCGACGCACACGTCCGTCGGATTGATATGGCGGTTTACGTTGAAGTAGGTTTTATCGCCATGCAGCCGCTCGCGCACGATATTGGCGAGATACCCAACGGCGAGAAGATCGGGCGTGCGGTACAGCGCCAGGCCGTCGTCCACGGACAGCCGGATGCCCGCCTGGACTTTCTCGTAAATGCTTTTCAGCCGGGGGTCTTCGATTGCTATTGGGATTGACGATAGCATTTTAGGCGTGCGGCCGGGAGACGAAAATATCGGCGGCCCAAAAAACAAAGAATAACACGCTGACCCATCCATTCATGGTGAAGAACGCCGCGTTTACGCGGGACAGGTCGTTCGCTTTTACCAGGCTGTGCTCGTAAATTAGAACGGCGCCGACAGCGCCGATTCCCGCCAGAGACAAAGCCCCTAGGCCCAAACTAAAAACCAGCGCGAGCAGGCAGGCGATCATAGCCACATGGAGGCCTTTTGCGATCGCGAGCGCTCGCCCAATGCCAACCGCGCGCGGAACGCTGAACAGGCTCTCCCGGACATCGAATTCATAGTCCTGGCAAGAGTAAATCACGTCAAAACCCGCCGTCCAGAACATCACGGCGGCAGTAAGCAGAAGAATTCGCGGATCGAGCGAGCCGCGAACCGCAATCCAGGCGGCGGCGGGAGCGATGCCCAGTGCAAATCCCAACACCAGGTGCGACAGCGACGTGAAGCGCTTCGTGAAGGAATAAAAGAAAACGATGGCGAGCGCGAGCGGCGCCAGCCAGAAACAAAGCGAATTCAGTTGCCGCGCCGCATAAAGGAAGAGGAAACTGGAGGCGGCGACAAAGCCCCATCCGAAGCCGCGCGACAGCAATCCCGCCGGAAGGTGCCGGCCGCTGGTGCGCGGATTGCGGCGATCGATCTCAAAATCGACCAGGCGGTTGAAAGCCATGGCCGCGGAGCGAGCGCCTACCATCGCCACCACGATCCACGCCACCTGATGCCACCAGGCCGCAACCTGGAAACCGCTCTGCCGCAACGCCAGCAATGCGCCCGTGAGCGCGAAAGGAAGCGCAAATACTGAGTGCTCGAATTTGATCATATCGAGCGTCAAACGCAGGCGTTTCCAGAACATAATTGGAAGGAAATACCATTCTATGAGATCGCAGCCCGATCCTGCCGGGGAGTGCAGCCCGTCAAAGCGCAGCCTTCGTGGGCTGGAGTGGCTATATTTCTTCCTGGCCGACATACAGACTGGCGTGGGTCCCATTCTAGCTGTCTATCTGGCCACAAGAAAATGGAATCCGGAGCAGGTCGGAATTGCACTCACCATCGGCGGGCTGGCGGGAGTCGTCACGCAGATTCCCGCCGGCGCCGTTGTCGATAGAACACACCGAAAACGGCTGCTAGTGCTCGCCGGGCTTATCGGCCTCGTGACCGGATCCCTTTTGCTAGCCTTATGGCCGAGGTTTGCGGTAATAGCCGCCGCGCAAATTCTGATCGGTGGAACTGGCGCGCTCCTGGTACCCACGGTCAACGCGATCACGCTTGGCCTGGTTTTTGGGGCTGGCTGGCGTAACGCTCTGCGCATGGCTGCTTTGTGGATCAAGATGCCCGAAACGCTAAGAGAAGCCAAGTAGTGTGTTCATGACCAAGAATGGAACCTGCGGGCAGCTAAATTTCACCGCGTTTGCTTAATCGCACCGTGCTACGAAAAAACAGCAAAGAGAAACCCAAGGCTGGCGCCCGCGGCCACAAAGAAGGAAAACAGAGATACTGCCAGGCTTCGTGAGACGTCACGCCAAAGATAAATGGCGGGAATGACACTGTACGTGCCTAGCGTCATGAGAAACATAATCGTGTAGCCGGCACTGATTCCGTTACGGTGTAGCTCGCCGGCAAACAGGACGTCGAGCGCAATGGGAACAGGCATGAAAACGCCCAGAGCCGATGCGGCGAGCATCCGCCATGCACTCATGGTTCCTAGTAGGCTGTTCCAAGGCACTAGGACCAGCAGGGCTGACGCGAGAATGCTGGCGATTAACATGAGGGAGATCGTTGGCTTGAACAACATCCAGACGTGCTTCGCGTAGATAAAAAATACTTGCCGGACAGAATTGAGAAATGGTTTCGCGCACGTTTGATCGGGGAGTTCCAAAGAGCAGGACGCGCCAACCGGATTTACTCTAAAGGGGGTCAGTGCACCGCGGCCCTCGAGAAAGCGAATGAGCCGCGGGACTAAAAAGAGGATGACGAAAAGTAGCACCAGATATTTCACCGCGCCGAAGTACCAGGGAAGAATGGTAAACGTGATTGCTATAACAACGGGGTTGAAGTTGGGCGAGCTGAATAGATAGCCGAGGGCGACCTCCACGCGGCCATTGCCTCGAGTGATGCCACAGGCCATCGGAACGGCGCAGTTTGCGCAAACACCCATTGGCACTCCGGCCAACGCTCCTTTCATTGAGTTCAGCGTATAATTTTTTCCGATCCGAAGCGGATAGAACTGCAGGATGGTGTGCATCAAGGCCCCAAACGACAGTCCGAAGGTCATTCCAATCGCCATGGAACTTAGCCAGTTTAGCGCCCCAAACAAGATGCGCGCGATCACCGGATCGTGAGCGGCCGTCCGGAAAGATTCACGGCTGAACGCCATGCTGGCCAGCGGCTGGCTTGAATGATGAGCCTTGAGAAGCAAAGCTGGGTATCGCGACCCAAACCAGAAAATGAACACAATAACCAGCCCCAGCAGGGTGACCGTGATCGGCCGGGCATTGCATCGCATCCAGTTTCGAACACTGGAAGGAAAATCTGGTGAGACTGGAAAAACGTCAGCCGCGGACATTTGTTTAGCCTAGCACCGCTCAATGCTAACGCCCCCGCCGTTTGCATCCAACGGAGCCGTTTGGATCCAGCGGAACGGAATCGATCTCGCCATCGCGCGCGGATTGTCTCCGGCATATCGTGATAGGGTGCGAGGTTTATAGCGTGCGAGGTTTCAGAATTTGGAGGCTGTGCCGACTGGCGGCGCTGACGATGGGAGACGCACTTGCCAAGCTTGTTCGGTCCCGAAGTG
>JALYXS010000703.1 GCA_030946965.1 Acidobacteriota bacterium | reverse complement strand
CCCAAATACGAAGAAAAATACACATCGCAGGCCTACCGGATCGGGATCAATTACATCATCTACTCGATGACGCATTAGCGTTCATCATGTTCCAGTTTCTATTCAAATATTCGCCCGCTACGTTCTCCAAGGGGCAGTTTGTATTCCTGACGCCCTGGCCGTTATGGCTGCTCGCGCTCGCGATTTTATCCGCGGGCGCGGCGCTGTTCTGGCATATGCGCCGGAATCGCGGCTTGCTGACCGGCGCGCGTCCGATTGCAATCTGGTTGCTTGAAACAGCGATGATCGCGCTGTTGCTGCTGATGCTCTGGCATCCGGCAATCAGTATTGCGACGCTGCGGCCGCAACAAAATGTCGTGACCGTTTTGCTCGACGATTCGAAGAGCATGGCGATCGTCGAAAACGGCAAATCGCGCATCGATGCGGCGAAGGAATTGTGGACGCGCAATCTCGCTTCCGCGCTGGGGAAGAATTTTCAGGTGCGGCTGTACCGGTTCGACAAAGGTCTTCAGCGGATCGACAAACCGGAGACTCAACTGGCGCCCTTGACCGCGAACGCCAATGCGACGCGAATCGGCGACAGCTTGAACGAGGCGATGTCCGAAGGCGCGACGCTTCCGTTGGGAGCGTTGGTGCTGATGTCGGACGGCGCCGACAACTCCGGAGGGATCGATCTCGACACCATTTCGCGCATCCGCCAGAAGCGCGTTCCGGTGAATACTATCGGGTTCGGGCGCGAGAAGCTTTCAAAAGATATCGAGATTACCGATGTCTCGCTGCCGCGGCGCGCGCTTGCGGATTCGCGTTTGAGCGCCCTGGTTCAATTCCAGCAGTACGGCTATTCGCGTGAGAAGGCGCGGCTTTCGGTGCGCGACGGTGGAAAAATCCTGGCATCGCGGCAGATCGAGTTGAAGGGCGACGGGCTGCCCCAGACCGAATCGTTGGTGTTTAACGCGGGCGCGGCGGGGCCGCGGAATTTGCAGGCCGGCATCGACCCGCTGCCGGGCGAAGAGAACACCGGGAATAACGCGCTGACGCGCTTGGTGAACGTTTTGCCGCGCAAAATGCGCATCCTCTATATAGAGGGTGAGCCGCGCTGGGAATTTAAGTTCATCCGCAGGGCGATCGAGGAAGATCGCAGCCTGGAATTAGTTAGCATCCTGCGCACGACTCAGAACAAAACTTATACGCAGGGTGTGTCGCATCCGAAGGAACTGGAGGAGGGATTTCCGGCGAAAGCGGACGAGCTTTTCGCCTATGACGGGCTGATTATCGGGAGCGTGGAAGCGAGCTATTTCACTCCGGCGCAGCAGGAGCTGATCGCGCAATTCGCCAACCGGCGCGGCGGCGGAGTGCTTTTTCTGGCCGGGCGATTTGGGTTGGCCGATGGCGGATATGCAAAATCCGGAATGGCGGAAATGCTTCCGGTCCGGCTGCCGGGGACGCAGAACACGTTTCGTCGCGATTATTCGATGGCGGAGTTGACCCAGGCTGGGAAGGATAGCGTGATTTGCCGCTTCGAGGAGGACCGCGAAAAGAATATCGAGCGCTGGAAGAAGATGCCGGAAATCGCCAATTATCAATTCGTGGGCGAGGCCAAGCCGGGCGCGGTGACCTTGATGGATGTGCGGCCTTCGGGTCGCGGACGCTCGCCGCTGCTGGTGGTCCAGAATTACGGGCGAGGCCGCTCGGCGCTGCTTGCGACGGCGGGAACATGGCGCTGGCAGATGTCTCAGCCCGTCGCCGATCAAACGCATGAAATGTTTTGGCGCCAGTTATTGCGGTGGCTTGTATCGGAAACGCCGGGGCAGATCTCGGCGTCTACTCCGCATCAGGTGTTGTCCGACGAGACCAGAGTGCATCTGCGAGTGGACGCCCGCGATAAGAATTTTCAGCCAATGGCGAATGCGCGAATCGAGGCGCATGTGATTGGGCCGGGCGGATTATCGGAAAACGTCCCGCTCGCGCCGGAGCCGCTGGAGCAGGGCGTCTATACGGCGGATTGGACGGCGGAGAAGCCCGGGTCGTACCTGGCGGAGATTGTGGCCGACGCGGGAAGAGACACGGTGATGTTCCGAAGAGAGGACGGCGTCGCGGAGCACTTCCACACGGCGCAGAATAAGGAACTGCTGCAGAGACTTTCGGAGCAGACGGGCGGAAGGTACTACCCGGCTGACGATGCGAAACGTTTGGCCGATGAGATTTCAATTTCGGAAGCGGGCATCACGTCGCATGAGACGCGGGATTTGTGGGACATGCCGATTGTGTTTCTCCTTGCGCTGGGGTTGAGGGCTGGAGAATGGCTGCTGCGCCGGAAATGGGGCGTGGTATGACACGGGGTTTCAAAGCATGTGTCCACACCAGTGTGGACACGGCACGCAAGAGTGCGTGCGCCACGTTTCTCCTGATGCTTTTCGCGATATCCACCCTGCATGCCGCCACTTTCTACGTTACCGTCGCGGGGCTTGGCGGCGAGCCGGATTACGAGCAGCGTTTCAACATGCTGGCCGATGACATCGACAAGCTTGTGAAGCCCAGCGGTCCTACCGAAACCCTGAAAGGCCTGGCGGCCACGAAGGCGAACGTAAAGAGCGCTCTCGAAAAGGTGGCGCGCGAGTCTAAATCTCAGGATGCGCTCGTGCTTATGCTGATCGGTCACGGAACGTTCGACGGCATCGATTACAAGATGAACCTCCCCGGGCCCGATCTCTCGGCAACCGAGCTCGCGGCCATGCTGAATCGTATCCCCGCGGGCCGCCAACTTGTGGTCAACATGACGAGCGCGAGCGGGGCGTCGTTGAACG
>JALYXS010000666.1 GCA_030946965.1 Acidobacteriota bacterium | reverse complement strand
ACGTAATTTGGGCGCCGCTGTTATAAAGCTGCTTGCCAGTCAAGCCGTCCAGGGCGTAAAGGGTGGCGTGAGCTGATTGATCGCCGCTCAGTAACACAAACAGGATGCCGTTCGCGATCAAGGGAGGTCGCGATCCGCGCAGATCTGGCGCGCGCCAGACCGGCGCTCCCGCTGGGTGGAACGCGGTAATTCCGTGGGCGTCCGCGACGTAGGTCCAACGCGCGCCGGTGGAGTCCTGCCATGCCGCCGAGTATTCGTCCGTATGAACCGCTCCGATGGGCGCCGGAGCGGAAAACGCGGGCTTCGCGCCGGGACGACGCAACTCCAAGGACCAAACGCCGTTCGATGCGCCTCCACAGCCATCCGCGGTTGTCGTGTATAAAATATTTCCAACAAGATTCAAGCTGGAGGCGAGGGCATCCGCCGCGACAAACTGCACGGGACTCATCATATCTTTACCATCGGACGGGGAGAGGGCGTGGACACGCCCATCGCTCGCCAACACGTAAATCGGCCTCAATGGATTGGAGCCTTCGTCTTCGTCGAGGATCGGAGCCGTGGGAGGCGCGATTACCTTAGTGGCAGTCAACCCGGCGCCGCACGGAAATTTTTCGCCACGAGCGGGAGCGATCGCGCGCTCTACGCGCGTCTTCCAGAACAGCCGGCCGAGATCCGCGTCCACCGCATAGACGTTGTCCGAAGCTCCGGCTACTATCACAAGCTCTTTGATCCCGCGGTGCGTAATGAGCGGCCCCAGAAGAGTAGCCCCGCTCAACGAATTCAGGCCTTTCGATTGATTGTCGAGCGGGAGCTTCCATAAAAGTTTGAGGTCTCCCACATTGCCCGCGTTGAGAACTCGCTCGCGTTTCTGCCAGCCGGTTCGCTCGGGATCTCCGCGAAAACTCAGCCAGTCCGCGGCGGCCGCCAGTGCGGCGGCCATGGCGAGCAACGCGGGAATTTTTCGCAGCTCAGTTCACCGCGAAACAGTAAAAACGCCCGGCCCCGCCGGTGCTTACCAGATTCGCCTGGCTGCAACCTTTCGAGGGATGAGCGGAATTCCAAGACGTGGGCAAATCGCCGCCGCCCTGCCGGTCGTGATGCCCCAATTGAGCGCTGCCATCGCCGCCGCTGGTCCAGTTCTTGCAAGTCTTATCCGCGCCGCCCGGGAAAGCGGTACCGTCCGGCTGCGAACCGGTCAACATGTCATGCTGATTCGGCGTATCGCCGCGGCCGTTTAGCACTTCGCCCTTCTCGCTTAGCGAATTCTGTTTAGTGAGATTGTTGTGCTCGCCGTGAAGATCGTCCACGCTCTTTGCGACCTCGACGCCCTTCGCGTTAAACCAGGGGCCCTTTCCAATCCGGTCGCGAGCATTCACGGCGGGTTGACCTTCCGCCGCGCTAGTGCTTAGATAAGCCTGCCATGTGCGATCGCCCGCGCCTACTGCCTTGGCAAGATCCTGGCAGTGCCGGTCCGCGCCCGCCAAACCACCGAGATCGGCTCCCTTTCCCTCACCGGCGCTCGTGATAAAAAATGTCATTTTGCTGGAAGCGTCTTGAGCGGGCGAGGACGCGGTGAAACATAGCAGCATCGCGGAAAGCGGCAACAACAATTTCGAGTTCATGTTGGCCATCATACAACCTCATCGGGATCGCGCCTTCAGATCGTCCCGGAAAAAGCCGTTCAGTTCCGCGAATGGAACCGCACCGTCGAAGCCCGCGAAGCTGCCTTCCTCCGCAATCGCCTTCGCGGCTTGAATGAAGCCGGTCCACGCGGCTCGCGCGAGCGACGACCCGACGCTCACTCTCCGCACGCCCATTTCCGCGAGATCCGAAACCCGCAGCCCCGTATTCGCGCTCATCAGCACGTTGACCGGCTTGGGGCTAACCGCCGCGACGATCGCCTGGATATCTTCGCGCTTCCGCGGACCGGGCGCATAGAGCACATCGGCCCCCGCTTCCGCGTAAGCCTGTAAGCGGCGGATCGCTTCGTTCAACGGGTCCGCGTGGCCCACAAGGTAGCACTCGGCTCGCGCTGTCAGGAGCACGCCCGTTTGCGATTCGTCAATCGCGGCGCGCGCGGCGCGGATGCGATCGATGGCAGCCGCAAGATCGTACAGCGGGTTGTCCTGGTTGCCCGTCGCGTCTTCGATCGATAGACCGGCGACGCCAGTATCGACGCATAACCGCACATTCTTCGCGACTCCCTCCGGATCGTGCGCGTAGCCCGATTCGAAATCGGCGTTGACGGGCAAGTCCGCGGCAGCCACAATTCCGGCTATGTGATTCAGCACGATGTCCCGTGGCACGGCCCAATCCGCATCCGGAAGTCCGAGCGAGAAAGCGAGGCCGGAGCTGGTGGTCGCGACCGCCTGGAAACCGAGATGGCGCAAATACCGCGTGGTTCCGCTATCCCATGGATTGGGAATTGCGAAGCAGCCGCTCTCATGGAGTTTTCGGAATCGGGCGCGGTGAACCTGGAAGTCTGGCATGATTATTTGAATCTCATGTGATTTTAGGGGCGCGGCAGATGGCAATCGAAGCTTCACCCGGCCCGGGCCCTGAACCTGACCTTTTGAAACATCACGCCTTCCACTTATAAAAATAGAAGAGCAGCGGCGTTTTGCCAGTGTTCACGATGCCATGCATTTTATTCGCGGCGGAATACATCATGGAGCCCGGGGCCACCTTCGTCGTCTTCCCTTCCACGACGATTTCCCCCGTGCCCTCGGTCACCACCATGAACTCTTCTTCGGCGTGCTGGTGCGGCGCATGCGGAGTCATGCCGGGTTTCAGCAACAGGCTTCCGGCGGTCATCGATTGCAGTTGGTCCGTGGGCCCGCTGCAATAAATCCGCAGATCCCCGAAGGTCTCGCGAGTCAGCTTCGCGGCCGCTGAATTGAAGACCGCGCTCGGAATCTTCGGCGGGGACGATGCCGCCGCCAAAGCCATTCCAGGCAATCCGGCCAGCATCAGGAAATCTCTTCGTTTTGGCATTTGAAGATATGATAAGCGAATCGGTAACGATGCAACAGATGCGGCCCTTTCTGCTCGCCCTCCTAATTGCCTTGTGGATCTTGTGGCTGCTTTCGTTCGTCGTGGGGAGCCGTCGCAATCCGCCTCAAAAGGCCGTGGTAAAGGCCCCGGCCGCGCGATGGGGCATTATCCTTCAGGGCGTCTCCTATGGCGTCGTTTGGACTTTCGATAACCGTTTTTGGACGCAGCCGCTTTCGCTTTGGTTCATCCTGCCCGCGATCGCGCTTGGCATTTTGGCCGTGGCGTGCGCCTGGGCGTCCGTGCCGGTGCTCGGCAAGCAATGGCGCGTCGATGCCGGGCTGAATGCCGATCACAAGTTAGTGCAATCGGGTCCGTACCGGTTCGTGCGGCATCCGATCTACGCCTCCATGCTCGGCATTTTTTTAATGGCCGGACTTGTGTTGACCTCGTGGCCCGCGCTTGCGGCGGCGCTCGCGCTATTTCTGATCGGCATCGAAATCCGTATCCGCATTGAAGACCGCCTCCTGTTATCCCGCTTCAACGGCGAGTTTGAAGCCTGGAAGAATCGAGTCCCGGCTTACATTCCGTTCATTCGATGACGGGGAGCGTATTGGATGTCCGCGATGGCTCCACATGCACGAGTACGTCCGCCACCCAATTCAAGTCGTCGCGAATCTTGTCCCGCACGACGCTCGCAATCTCATGCGAAGCGCGCACGGTGATCTCGGGATCGACTTCCAGATGCAGATCCACATGATACTGTAAACCCGTTTTGCGGGCGTAGCATTTCTCCACGCCCTGCACGCCGGGAACGGTTTGCGCGGTCTCGCGGATCTTGTGGAGCAGCGGCTCGTCTGGCATGGTGTCCATTAGCTGCATCCCGGTCTCGTGCGCCACGCGGATGCCCGTGAAGATGACGATCAGCCCCACGCCAAAAGCTCCATAATGATCTGCCCGCAAGAAGCGAATGGGATCGTAAAGCGTAAGCCCCAGAGCGATCAGCGCGACCGCGCCGGAGAACATATCGACGCTGTCGTTCCAAGCGTCGGCCTGCAAAGCCGCGCTCCCAATTTTGCGTCCGTAGCGGGACTTGATCCCGACCAACCAGCCCTTCACGACGATCGAAAGGATGAGGGGCCAAACGGCGAAGGCCGCGGGAGGTGTCGTTACGCTCGCCGCGCCTAGTAGGGCATGCGCCGAGATGGCCGCCCCGGCCGCGAATAGGATGAAACCGATCAGCAATCCACTGAGAATTTCCATGCGGCCATGGCCGTACGGGTGATTGGAATCGGCGGGTTTCGCCGCGATGGTCAGGCCTAGAAGCACCAAGCCGGAAGCGAGGACGTCACCGGCGGATTCAAACCCGTCGGCGAGAGTCGAATTCGAGTTAGCCATGATCCCAGCGAAAATCTTGAGAGCCGCGAGCGCGCTGCTCACAAGCATCCCGAGGACCGCGACGCGCTGTCCCGTTCGCATGTTCATTCAGTGTATCCGACGGGCCAATCTGTGGATTCGGATGCACACCAGGGCAGCGGTAATCCGATTCAGAACAAAGCACGTACCTGTTGGTAAGGAGATTGCATCCGACTCCGCCATGGCAATCCTTAAAATCACCGGCCAGGGACTAACGTGGATTGCCACGCTCGTGACGGTATTGTGGGGCTGTATCCTGATGGAAACGACGGTCGTGCGTCATGCTCGGGTAGACGTGAAACGCTCGCTCTCGGAGTTACGGATATTGCGCGATAAGCGCCAATCCGAGCCGGTGTCCGTGCCTGTGTTGCGGGCACGGCCAGGCAGGCCCGAAGTTGGGTAGCAACGGGCTAATTGAAAGTCGTTTCACTAAGATGCCGGACGAATTACAACCCGGAATTAAACTCAAATATTTCTTTTAGAACTAGATCAAAGATAGATCTTGACGGCTGTTTAGTTATGTCTTAGTCTGGTTACATCGACGCTGGCAACTCGTCTGTGCCGGCCTTCCTTCCTCGTTGAGAAGAATCGCATGTTTGATTGTGAGGACACACTATGGCGAATATTCTTCTGATAGGTTTCGATCGCGTGACCACTGAACATCTTGGGCGCCTGGTCGTTCAAGAGCTTCATAAGTTCGAAGTTCGCTCCTTGGATCTGGCAAATATTCCAATCACGGGCTTCGACGTAATTCTGGCGTCGGGAGACGACAAGAACTGTCTCAAGTTGCTCGCGGCCTTTCGCGCGCAAAACTCCAGCGTTCCTTTTATCGTCGTGAACCGGTTGCCTGAAACCGCGCGGTGGCTTGAGGCTCTCGAAGCCGGTGCAACGGATTACTGGGCCGCGCCGTTTGAGCGCGTTCAGTTGCGATGGTTACTGGATTCCGCGCTCATGCGAACCCATCGCGCTGCCGCCTAGTCTCCTGTCAACTCGCGCGACGAAGAGGCAAACTGACCCCACGGGCTGGCTTGAGCGGCCTCATGTTATTCTCGAAGTATAAAAAGCAATGGCCGCAAAGCAAAAAGTCGTCAAACAACCTATTGCCCCTGTCAGGGTGTGGGCCGTGCCGGTACTATTAAGCTGGGTGATTCCCGGCGGCGGTCACTTCTTTTTGAAGCGGCGCGGACGCGCCCTCATGTTGCTCGCTTCGGTGGCCCTTATGTTTTTCGCGGGACTGGCAATGCGCGGGGCCATGTTTAAGCCGCAGAGGAGCGACCTCCTTACCACGCTCATCAACTACGGCGGATTTGTCAGCGACTTGGCCACCGGATCGCTCTACTTCTTGGCGACGACCATGGGCTACTCTCAGGCGGACGTAGCCGGTCACGTGCATGACTACGGCACCAAGTTCCTGGTTACCGCTGGGTTGCTCAACATATTGGCAATGGTGGATTGCTACGAAATTGCTGCCGGGAGAAAAAGCTGATGCCGAAAATGAGCCTGTCTCATTTCGAAGCAGCTTTTTTGTTCTCGCTGTTTACCGCCGTGGTTCTGGGCATCGTAACCAAGCGCACCGATCGCGAACGGTTGCATTACGGGCTGTATGTCTTTGGGTGTTTCATGGCCGCGCTGTTCGGGATCGGGTGGCTGATGAGGCTGGGGCACGGGTAGCCCGCCCCGCTAGCGCTTGAATTACGATCCCCGCTTTTTTCCACGCGGGCACGGAAATCCTTCGGGCAAGTACGTCGTAGCCGGACGCCTGCATGCGGTCAAGCAGCCGCGAATAGATTTCGATCAGCGCCCACAGTGAGGCCCGGCTGCGGGAATCGATCAGATCGAGCAACGGCTGTGATTCGTCGTAATAAGCCCGCGCGCGCGCGCCTTCAAATCCCATCAACGTCATAAACTCTTTCGAGCGCCCCCCGGTTTGCAAAAAATCCGGCGCGACGTGAAATTGCGCCAAGTCCTCCTTGGGCACATACACGCGGCCGCGCTCCGCATCTTCCCGAACATCCCGGATAATGTTCGTTAGCTGGAACGCAATCCCGCATTTTTCCGCCAGGGGCAGTGCTTCGGGTGAGTCGAACCCGAAAATATGAATGGTCGTCATTCCCACGACTGCCGCTACTTGGTAGCAGTAGCGATACAGCTCGTCGAAAGTTTGCATTATGCGCGGTTCCAAATCCGAACGTACCCCGGCGATCATGTCGAAGAAGTATTGGTGCGGGATGCGAAAGCGGACGACCGTGTCGTGAAAGGCCGGCCAGACCGGATGCCCGTCGAACTGGCCTTCGAGCGCGTTGGCCAAAGCCGTGCGCCAGCGGTCGATCGGGGCGGCGGAGGCGCCCGGCTCGTCGCTGAGATCATCACAGTAGCGCATGAACGCATAGACGGCGCACATGGCGTTCTTTTGCCC
>JALYXS010000655.1 GCA_030946965.1 Acidobacteriota bacterium | reverse complement strand
ACCGCCGGATTGGCCTCACGGAAGCTCAAGGCGCCGCTGGCGAGATAGGTGCCCTTGTTGCCCGTGTAGGCGATGCGCGCCAACCAGTCGTTCGCGAACTGGTGCTCGAGCGAGAGATTCCACGTAGCCAGTTCGGGCCGGTGCCAGTTCCGCTGGATGGTGCCGTAAATCGATACGGGCAGAGTGAACTGCGCATTCGGACCGGGAAGATTGGGGCCGTACTGCGCGGGAAACGGATTCGGAATTCCGATGCTGGCAAACGGATCGGCAAAGCGCAAATTGCCGGAGAAGTCGAATCGCGGACCGAACGGCGCCGTGTCCACCAGCCCATTGGAATCGTGATTCCCTAGCGGCGTGTAGAACATCCCGAAGCCGCCTCGCAGCGCTGATTTTCCGGCATTGCCCATGCGATAGGCAAATCCCAAGCGCGGACCGAAGTTGCCAAGGTCGCGCTTGTATCCGGATTCCGCCGGGCATCCGGGATCGGGGTTCTTGCCGCCGAATATCAGCCCCACCGGCGCATTAGGAAAGCGGGTCGACTTCGCTCCGGGCTGGAAACACGGAACGCGCCCATCCTTCTCGGTGTATGGAAAGTCCGGGTCCCAACGGATCCCCATGTTCACGGTCAGGTTCGGGCTGAGCCGCCAATTATCCTGCACATACAAACTCCACAGAGTCCCGTCGACTCGCTTGAACTCGCCGCCGCCCTGAAGGAAACGCGATGCATCGCCCAGCAGAAAGTCCGAAAGATTGCTGCCGGATAACTGGTTTCCGAACGTGAATTGGCCCGACATCGTGAAGGTATTGACCAAATCGTTCCGCACGCGCACCGCCTCGCCTCCAATGTGCAATTCGTGCGAGCCGCGCTGCACGGCGACATCCTCGCGGAAGGTGTAATCGCTGCGATTGAAATCGCCAAGATGGCCCGTCGACACGCTGAAGAAGCCGCTCACGCCCACGACGAGTTCGGGCGGAGTGGGGGCGGCAATGTTCACCCCCAGATCGGAAAACGGATAAGGAGCGCCCGAACGCGAACCGCCAGTCTGGTCGTCCCAGCCGAACCAGGTTTGAAAAACAATCGAAGGCGAGAGCGTGTAAACGTGATTTACCGCGAGGTTCTGGATCTTCAGTTGATTGCCGCCATTATCAGCGGCTAAGATGTTCAGTTTTGAGATTGCGATATCGGGCGGCTGGGTGAAACGCGTCTGGAAGAAGCTGCCGCTGAGTTGGTGTTTACCGCGCAGATAATCGATCTTGGTCATCCACTGGCGATCGGTCTGAACGATATTGGCGCCGGCAAACGTGAGACTCCCATTCGGACCGTTCGGAACTGGGATGGTTTGCAGCAGCTTCAGCGCGGGCGCGCTGAACAGACTTGTAGGAATTCGATTGCCGGGAAACGGCGTACCCGTCGCCGGATCGCGTAGAGGCGCGGCGATCTCGGAAAAGTCACCGCCGCGTTCGGCGGGCGTTGGGACGAAAGCGACTCTCCCTTGCGCGGCGCTGCGAGCCGGTGTCTCCTGATAGGTCCCGAAATAGAATAACTTATCCTTCAGAATCGGTCCGCCGGCGCTTCCGCCGAACTGGTTTCGCTTGAGCGTATCTTGCCGCGGCGCGAAAAAATTGCGCGCGTTCAGGTCCCCGTTGCGCACGAATTCGAAAAGCGTGCCGTGCACCGCGTTCGTGCCCGACTTCGTGACGATGTTGACGATCGCTCCGGCGCCCAAGCCATATTGCGCGGATAGGTTATCGGTTTGGACGTTGAACTCCTGCACGGCATCGGGATTGGGGAATGGCAAATTCGTATTCAGATACGTGTCGTTGTGGCCCGCGCCATTCATTTGAAAATTCACGGAGCGAGGGCCGCCGCCGCCGACGTTCGCGTCCTGCTCGCCGGGGTACGCGCCGCCTTGGCAATTCACCAGGCAATACTTCCCCGTCTCATCGACCGTGCCCGCCGCGAGGAACAGCAATGCTTGCGGCTGTCTGCCGTTCAGCGGCAGATCCACGATGCGTTGCTGGTCGACAAGCTGGCCGATGGATGCGCTCCGGGTATTCAACATCTCCGCATCGCCCGCGACCGTCACCTGCTGCGAAACGTCGCCGACGCGTAGCGTGACTGGCACGTTCGCCACTTGATCGAGCGAGAGCGTGAGGCCGTTTTGGACGTAAGTGGAGAACCCCGGCTTTTCGACGGTCAGCTTGTAGGAGCCAAGGGGCGTCGCTGGAAAAAGAAATTGGCCATCCGCGCTGGTTTGAACCGATTTCGTGTACCCCGTCTCCTGGTTTCGGATGGTAACGGTTGCATCTGGAACGGCGCCGCCGCCAGGATCGGAGACGGCGCCGCCTAGAGTGCCATTGGTGTATTGAGCGAATGCGATCAGGCAGGCGAGGGAGAAGAAAAGAAACGCAACGAATCCGGACTTGGACATGTAACCTCCTCGGAAACGGACCTCCGCGTCGGGGCGGGTTAGTTGTAGAAAGGTTGCCACAATGGTCGCGGTAGAGTCAAGTAATTATCTTCAGGCCGCGGCCAACGCTAGAACAGCAGAACCGCCATTTTGCCG
>JALYXS010000654.1 GCA_030946965.1 Acidobacteriota bacterium | reverse complement strand
CAGATGGCTCGCTCGGCGGGCGCGCAGGCTCAGTTGGTATCAAAAGAAGGGGAAATCGCGCTTCTAAAGCTACCCTCGGGCGAAACACGCCGGGTACAAGTGGATTGCATGGCGACCGTAGGCCAAGTTGGCAATATCGAGCACGAGAACGTTTCGCTCGGCAAAGCCGGTCGCTCGCGCTGGCTGGGCAAGCGTCCGCACAACCGCGGCGTTTCGATGAATCCGGTCGATCACCCGCACGGCGGCGGCGAGGGCAAGACATCGGGCGGACGCCATCCCGTAACGCCCTGGGGCCAGCCGACCCGCGGATTCAAGACGCGCAATAACAAGCGGACGGATAAGTTCATCGTCAGCCGCAAAGCGAAGAAGAGATAAGCATGGGACGTTCCGTAAAAAAAGGCCCGTTTACCGACGATCATCTCACCAAGAAGGTGGATACGGCGAAAGCGGCGAAAGACAAGAAAGTGATCCGGACGTGGTCGCGGCGCTCGACGATTTTGCCCGAGTTCGTGGGCATCACGATCGCCGTGCATAACGGCCGCAAGTTCATCCCGGTGTACGTGACCGAGAACATGGTGGGGCATAAGCTGGGCGAATTTTCGCCCACGCGGACGTTCAAGGGCCACTCGGTGAAAGCGGCAACGGAGAAATCGTCGAAGTCGGCGTAGATCATATGGAAGCCAAATACATCAAGGAAGCGCGAGCCGAAGCCCGGTACATCAAAATTTCGCCGCAGAAGGCCCGGCTGGTGGTCGATTTGATTCGCGGACAGAACGCGGGCAAGGCGATTACGACGCTGCGGACCATCAACAAGCGCATCGCCCCGACGGTCGAGAAGGTCTTGAAATCGGCCATTGCGAACGCGCAGATCAAAGACGAAGACGTGGATGTGGACCGGCTGATCGTATCCGAGGCGTACGTGAACGAAGGGCCGCGGCAGAAGCGGATTCGCCCCGCGCCGATGGGCCGGGCGTACCGGTATCAGAGGCGTTCGGCGCATATTGCGATTACGGTGGCGGAGAAGGCATAGAGAATGGGACAGAAAGTTCATCCGTACGGTTTCCGGCTGGGTTTCAATAAGCCGTGGCGCTCGCGCTGGTTCGCCAAGCAGGGCTATGCGAAGCTTTTGCAGGAAGATTTGGAGCTGAAGGATACGTTGCGCACGCGCTTGAAGTCGGCGGGCGTGAGCTCGATTGAAGTGGATCGCCCGGGGAACAAGCTGCGGGTTACGATTCGCACCTCGCGTCCCGGCATAATCATCGGGCGCAAGGGCGCCGAGATCGAAAAGCTCAAGCAGGACTTGGCGAAGAAGACCAAGAAGGAAGTTTTCATCGATATTCAGGAAGTGCACAAGCCCGAACTCGATGCACAGCTCGTCTCGGAATCAATTGCCTTGCAGCTCGAAAAGCGCGTGGCGTTCCGCCGGGCCATGCGCAAAGCGGTCGATTCAGCGCTACGTTTTGGCTGCAAAGGAATCAAGGTTCGCGTCTCGGGCCGATTGAACGGCGCGGAAATCGCGCGGAGCGAATGGTATTTGCAAGGGCAGTTGCCGCTGCATACGTTGCGGGCGGATATCGATTACGGGTTCACCGAAGCGCACACTACGTATGGCGTAATCGGGATTAAGGCGTGGTTGTATAAAGGCGAGATTCTGGCGCAGGGAAACCGGAAGGCGTTTTCGTCCGATCCGGAGCCGCGGCGCGACCGCCCGGAACGGCGGGATCGGGATGGCAGAGATCGGGATCGTGGGGGAGAGAGGGGTGGAGACAGGGGCGGCCGTCGCGAAGGCGGAGCGCCCACGCCTGCTCCCATTCAGGCTCACCACGAGCCGGTTGGGCCGGCAACCCAGGCCGCTCCGGCGGATTTGCCGCGTCCGGCGCGCGCCGGCGGCCCGTTGATGCCGCCGCTGATGCCGCCACAGCAGCAGCATGCCTGGAAGCAGGAAGCCCGTCCGGAACCGGCGCCTGAACCAAATCCAGAAAGCGGCAAGCCGGAAGGCAAGGAATAGTTTTATGTTGATGCCGAAGAAGGTCAAATACCGCAAGCAGCAGCGCGGCCGAATGACGGGAAAAGCATGGCGCGGATCGTCTATTTCGTTCGGCGAATTTGGCCTGAAGGCCATGTCGTGCGGATGGGTGACGGACCGGCAGATTGAAGCGGCCCGTATCGCGATGACGCGTTTCATCAAGCGCGGCGGCAAAGTCTGGATCCGGTTATTCCCGGATAAGCCGATCACCAAAAAGCCCGCCGAAACCCGCATGGGCAAGGGGAAAGGCGCGCCGGAGCAATGGGTGGCGGTGGTGCGGCCCGGGAAAATTTTATTTGAGATGGAAGGCGTCGCGGCGGATATCGCCGAGCAGGCGATGCGCTTGGCGGCTCACAAAATTCCGATGAAAACCAAGTTCGTCAAGCGGGACACGGCGGAGTAGACGAATGAAGAAACAGAAAGTGCGGGATTTGGACGACCGCGAAATGAAAACGCAACTGCACGACACCGAAGAGCAGCTTTTCCGGTTGCGCTTCCAGATGTCAATGGGTCAAACCGACGGCATCAAAAAGCTGCGGAACGTGAAGAAGAACCGGGCGCGCATGTTGACGATTCTGCGCGAGCGGGAGTTGGCGGGGAAGCGGGTTTAAGATGGCGGACGAGACGGCGGTTCAGGCCGAAAAGGCCGGGCACAAGAACGAAAAGGTCGGCGAGGTGGTTTCGACCAAGATGCGGAAGACCATCGTGGTCGCGGTCAGCCGACGGGTGCCGCATCCGCTTTATAAACGCATCGTGAAGAAGCGCAAGAAATTTTACGCGCACGATGAAGAGGGCACGGCGAAGATGGGCGACGTGGTTCGGATTATCGAATGCAGGCCATTGAGCAAATTGAAGCGCTGGAGACTGGGCGATATCGTGCGCCGCGCGCCGCAGGTGGCCGCGCAACCGAAGGATCTGGACGTCAAGGTTTAGAAGATTGGCCGCCGATAAACGCCGATGAACGCGGATAAGAGAATGAATTCAGGTTTTATCCGCGTTTATCTGTGTTCATCGGCGGCTAATCTCCTCCGAGGAATTTTATGATTGGAATGCGAACGTGGTTGGAAGTCGCCGATAATAGCGGCGCGCGCCGGCTGATGTGTATCCTGCCCCGCGGCGGCGACCTCGGTCTTCGAGCCGGTCTTGGGGACGTGGTAACGGCGAGCGTGAAGGAAGCGGCGCCCGATTCGGCCATCAAGAAAGGCAAGGTCGTGCGCTGCGTGATTGTCCGCATGCGCAAGGAGACCCGTCGGCGGGATGGAAGCTATATCCGGTTCGATCAGAACGCGGCGGTGCTGATCAACGAAGTGAACGAACCGATCGGCACGCGTGTGTTCGGTCCGGTCGCGCGCGAGTTGCGCGATAAACGGTTCATGAAGATCGTTTCGCTCGCGCCGGAGGTCATCTAAATATGCCAGTAGCCACCGCGAAGAACGCAAAAAAGGCCGGGAAGCGGAAAAGCGCCGTCGAGCCGGTTCGCGTCCAATTGAAGAAGAACGACAACGTGAAGGTGATCGCCGGCCGCGATAAGGGCAAGACCGGCCGCGTGCTCGAAGTCAGCAACACGGGCAAGTTGTTGGT
>JALYXS010000627.1 GCA_030946965.1 Acidobacteriota bacterium | reverse complement strand
GTCGAGGAAGGCATCGTTCCCGGCGGCGGCGTGGCCCTGCTGCGCGCTTCGAAGGCTCTGAAAGACATGAAGCTCGAAGGCGATGAGCAGATCGGCGTCGATATCATTCGCCGCGCATGCGAGGAGCCGGTCCGGCAGATTGTTCACAATTCGGGGACGGAAGGCGCCGTGGTTCTCGGCAAGATTCGCGAGAACGACAGCCCCACCTACGGTTACAACGCGGCGACGGACCAGTATGAAGATTTGGTGGCGGCCGGTGTAATCGACCCGACGAAGGTGACCCGCACCGCTCTGCAGAATGCGGCTTCGATCAGCGGTTTAATGCTGACGACGGAAGCCATGATCTGCGAGATTCCGGAGAAGAAGCAGGCCGCGGGTGGCGGCGGTGGTCCCCACGGACCCGAAGGCATGGACTACTAAGGTCCCGCTTTTAATGCAGAAAAAAAAGCCGCAGCCCCGAGAGGGCTGCGGCTTTTTTGTTGCAAGACCAGCCGGCACTCTTCTATCCGCACCCGAAAAGAGCCGTTGCGCTTATCGAAGAAAATTCCACGCAATCTCTTCCCCAAGTGCTTGTTCGAGGGGAATAATACCCGCAATCGCTAGTTACCGCCGCGAAACCGGCCGCTCGTTTTCATGCAGAAGTTTGAGCAGCACGGAATCGTTTCATGCTCAGCCCCGCCCTGATCCGAAGCACCACAATCCCGGCGTGTTCCGAGGGCGTAAGCAATGACATTTCAAGTTTTACTGCCAGCTGTAAAAACATCCCGCAAGCTGCTGTCCGGCTACATGGATCTTCTCATTCTCGACCAGGTTGCGGGCAAACCCGGTACAGGCCCGGATATCATCGACCGAAATTGCGTTGAAATAATTTTGAGGATGTCGTCGAATGACTTGCCTGCTTCCAACAGATCCAGGATTTGCCATACCATGATCCGCGTACCGTTTATGCAAGGTCGTCCGTGGCAAACATTCGGGTCAACCGAGATTTTTTCCATACAGTCCAGACGATTTTACTGGAAACAAGAATCGAAGACCATGGCGACGGAGCTTGCGACGGTCGAAGGCATGCAGTTCGATCGCGGCTACCTGTCCCCTTACTTCGTGAGCGCTGCCGAGCGCATGGAAGTGGTGCTCGAAGATCCTTACATCCCGATCCACAAAAAGAAGATCAGCAATAAGAAAGGTCTGCCGCCCGTTCTCGAGCGGATTGCCCGCGCCGTCAGGCCGCTGCTAAGCATTGCGGGGGAAGTGTGGTGTACAAACTGCTAAACTTTAAGAAATCCAGCATGTTTGCCTTCCGGCATTCACTCCTTTTTTTGATTGGGGCACAGGCGTTTCTGCAAGCCCAAGCTCCCGGCGCGGCCGGCGCGGAATTCTTCGAGAAGAAGATCCGTCCCGTCCTCGCCAGCCGCTGTTATCCGTGCCACGGCGCCAGTTCTCCGAAAGTGCAAGGCGGCCTCCGGCTCGATAGCCGCGACGGGCTTCGCAAGGGCGGCAATTCCGGCAGTCCGATTGTCCCAGGAGATCCCGATGCGAGTCTGCTCATCAAAGCATTGCGGCACACGGATGAGACGGTCAAGATGCCTCCCGGCAAGCCGTTGAATCCCGAAGTTGTCGCGAATTTCGAGCAATGGGTTCAGATGGGAGCGCCCGATCCCCGCGTGGCGCCTATTGGCATCCCAGTATCGAACCAAGCCCGCGAGTTCTGGTCCTTCCGCAAGCCCGTGATGCCGGCCTTCCCAAATGTTGCGAATGCGAAATGGGCGCGAACGCCGGTCGATCGTTTCATTCTGGCCAAACTGGAGGAAGCCAAGCTCTCCCCGTCTCCGGATGCGGACAAGCGCACTCTGCTGCGCCGCGCGTCGTTCGACCTCATCGGCTTGCCGCCTTCGCCCAAGGAAGTCGACGATTTTCTGAAAGACGACTCTCCGAACGCATATGAGCAGGTAGTGGATCGCCTGCTCGCCTCGCCGCAGTACGGCGAGCGATG
Organism: Acidobacteriota bacterium; assembly: GCA_030946965.1. GTDB lineage: Bacteria > Acidobacteriota > Terriglobia > Bryobacterales > Bryobacteraceae > JALYXS01. The sequence goes on along the minus strand of JALYXS010000627.1, from coordinate 948 downwards.
GGGGCGTCACTGGATGGATGTTTCGCGCTACGCCGATACCGCCGACGGCAACGCGCGATTTGCCTTCTCCTACACCTATCGCGATTGGGTGATCCGCGCCTTCAACCAGGACATGCCATACACCGAGTTCGTTAAGAAGCAGATTGCGGCGGATCAAATGGACTTGACGCACGGCGGCAAGCGCGATCTCGCGGCGCTCGGCTATATGACGCTCGGCCGCAGCGTTCCGAAGGGCGAGCACGATATGATTGACGACCGCATCGACGTCGTCACGCGCGGCCTGCTCGGGCTGACAGTAACGTGCGCGCGCTGCCACGATCACAAGTTCGATCCCATTCCCACGCGCGATTACTATTCGTTCTATGGCATGATCGCCAATTCCATCGAGCCGCAGGAATATCCGCTGATGGAAACGGAAAACGAAGACTCCCCGCTAGTTCGTGAGTATCGCGAAGGGATGCGGCGGCGGCTCAAAGCCATCGACGATTTCAAAGTGCGGCGTCATGCGGAACTGGTGGCGGAATACCGCACGGGTCCATGGATTTCACGCTACATGATCGCCGCCGAACAGGCGTCGAAGATGAGTAATACGGAGATCGAGAAGCTTTCGCGAGACCGCGATTTCAATCTCTACGCGTTGCGCCGCTGGCGCGATTACTTGAACGCGACCCGCGCCAATGGTGACCCTGTTTTTGCGCCATGGCATGCTCTCGCCGCAAGAACGCCGGATGCCCTGCGCGCCGTTTCCGTGAAAGCCAATCCGGAATTGATGAAGGCTCTCACGGCAAAGCCTGTTGCATCTCTCGAAGAGGCCGCGGAGGTTTACGGCGCGACGCTCGCGAAGTTCGATTCCGATAAGCCGAACGCCGATCCCGCTGCCGAGCAACTGCGTCTCGCTCTGCGGGGCGAGGGCACGCCCACTAACATCCCGCTCTCCGCGTTCATGAA
>JALYXS010000610.1 GCA_030946965.1 Acidobacteriota bacterium | reverse complement strand
GCGTGATGAAGTACGTGATGAGTTTTGAGATAAACGCTCCGGCAAAGACGTCGACGCGCGTGTCGTCGAGTTCCTGCCGCGTCGCCCCCTTCCGTTGCGCCACGGTGCGGCGCCCCAGACAGTATTCCTCTTCCACCTTTTGCGAAGCCTGCCAAAACAGGAAATAAGGAGACATGGTGGCCCCGATAATGGCGACGATTATGGACAGGTACTCCTTCGACCATTGAACGCGCGGCAGCACGGTATCCATTAGCGCGGCGCGCCAATCCGCGCGGGCCAGAAATCCCGCCGCCAAGTAAGTGAACAACGCGAGGCATAGCCACTTGAAAATTTTCTCGATCCTGGTGAATGGAAGGTAAAACAGAAGTGCGGCAATCGCGATGGCATAAATCAACGTGCAAGCCACGGCGGGAATGCCAGTCACCATCGCCGTGACTTCAGCCATGCCGCCCAAATCCGCGCCCAGCGTGACGATGTTGGCGATTGCCAGCAATGCGCACATCGAAAACAGCACCCATTTAGGAGAATGAAGCCGCAGCGCGCCGGCTAGACCACGCCCGCTCACCATTCCCAATCGGGCGCACATGAATTGCACGGCGGCTAGCAGCGGCAATCCAAACAGGGAAGTCCACAGCGTCGCGTAACCGAGCGCCGCGCCCGCCATCGAGTAAGTCACGATGCAGGACGGATCGTCGTTGGCGGCTCCGCTGATTACGCCGGGGCCGATCCGGCTCAGTTGGCCTTTTTTTTTGTCTGCGGTATTGCGCAAGGTTCCCATGGCAAGCAATCAAGCTGCCCATCCATCGGGAGCCATTTCCTGCGCTACAATTTAAATCAAGCCGCACCAAATCGCGGCCCGGTCGCGTCTTTACACTATATGAACAGCCGCTCGAAATTCGTAGTCGTCATGTCCTCCACATTTTTAGTCATTTTGCTCCTGCTGGGGAGCGTAATGAGCAAGGGTGCGTCCGCCGAAAGCGGCGGGGCCGGCGTATACAAGCACATTGCCGTCTACACCGAGGTTCTCTCGCGCATCAAGGGCGAATACGTCGAAGAACCGGACATGAAGAACGTCACGCTCGGCGCGCTGAACGGAATGCTCGAAGCGATCGATCCGTTCGCCAGTTATCTCAATGCGGAGCAATATAAAGAGTATCTGAAAAATTACGATACTTACCGGGGCGATCTTGGGCTGGTGCTGGCGAAGAAATTCGGCTATATCACGGTAGTGAGCGCCGTTCCGAATTCACCGGCCGCAAAAGCAGGGCTGACTACGGGCGATATGATCGAGACTCTGAAAGGCATCGCCACCCGCGATATGCCCCTCGCCTACGCCAATCTTCTGTTGAAAGGACAGCCAGGCTCGTCGATCGAAATGTCCGTGCTGCGCCGCAAGCCCGAACCGCAGAAGATGACTCTTACGCGCGCGGTGATCGCGTATCCGGCGGTCGTCAGCAAAATGCTCGAAAACAATATAGGGTATATCGAGCCGGAGACACTGGCCACTGGAAAGATTCAGGAGATCGCCGCCGATATCGCCGATTTGCAGAAGAAGGGCGCCAAGAAATTGGTACTCGATCTGCGCAATTGTGCCGTCGGCGTGCCGGAAGATGGGATAGACCTTGCGAATTTGTTTCTGGATAAAGGCCTGATTACCTACGTTCAGGGGCAAAGGTACACTCGCCAGGATTTTAAGGCAGACGCTAAGAAACAAGTCACAACTCTTCCCCTGGTGGTGATCACGAACCGTGGCACCGCGTCGGGGGCTGAGATTGCGGCGGCCGCTCTGCAATCGGACAAACGCTCCGAAGTGGTTGGCGAGCGAACTTACGGCGACGCTTCCATCCGGCGGCCAGTGACGATGGACGATGGGGCCGCCGTGATTTTATCGGTGGCAAAATATTACTCGCCCGATGGGAAAGCGATTCAGGATAATGGCGTTACACCGGGCACTCTGATGGCCGAGCCGGACTCTCAGGTAGAAATGGATGAAGAGGGAAACCCGGTTACCAACGACGATTCGGTTAAGAAGCCCGCCGAAGATATTTTACTGAAAAAGGCGATTGAACTATTGAAGAAGTAGCAGGACCGCTCCGTTGTAACCACGTTGGAAACAACGGAGCGGACTCGAGTTTCTAGAGAGTCTTCAGGTAGGCCATCAGATCGGCCTTTTCATCGTCGCTCAGCATTTCTTTATACGCCGGCATTCCGTTACCGCCCTCGTCAATCTTGGCCCGGATGTTGGCGTCGGTCGGTTTTTTTC
>JALYXS010000599.1 GCA_030946965.1 Acidobacteriota bacterium | reverse complement strand
TGCAGCCGAGAGCATGACCGCCGCGGCGGACCCCAGCTTAGCCGCCGATCCCCAGAACGCCGCCCACCATCGCCGCGCTCCCGAGGGCTCAAACACGCGATCGGAAACAAAGCCGATGCGCCGCGGAATTTCTTCATCCGGCAAGGTCAGCAGAGCGGATTGCGTAGCCTTTAACCGGTCGAGTTCCGTCCCGCACGCGCGGCAACCTTTGACGTGGCGCTCCACCTCGCGACGGTCCGTTTCGGCCAGTTCATTCCAAAAAAAATCGTTTAGATCGGATGGAGAACAACTCATGAAATACCCCGTGTTTGTACCGGCGCCAGTTCGGATTTCAGCAGTTCGAGAGCGGTGTAAAGCCGCGACTTCACGGTCGAGACCGGAATCGCCAGAATCTCCGCCATTTCGTCGAACTTGAAGCCTTGATATATTTTCAGAATCACCGCCTCGCGTTGGTCTGGATTGAGACGATCGAGCGCCGCGCCTACGGCGAGCGAAAGCTCGATCGGAAACGCCCGCGTTATTTCGCGCTCCGGCGCTTCACCCGCGGCCGAATCCATCTCCGGGCGGCGCTTGCGTAAGAGCGAATACGCCTCATTGTGCGCGATTCGAAATAACCAGGACGAGAAGCGCGCCGGGTCGTCCAGTTTGCGGATGTTCTGATAAGCCTTCAGAAAAATGTCCTGGCTCAGGTCCAGTGCGTCTTCCCTGCTGCCGGCAAGGCGCAGCACGTAATTGAAAACACGCTTATCCCATCGAGAGATCAGAAGGTTGTAAGCCTCCACATCTCCTTTACGTGTCTTCTGAATCAGGTCGGCATCTTCAACCGCCCGAAAGATCAAAACTGGCTCCTTGTAAAGAGACGCTACGCGCGCGCAAAAAGTCGAAGACGGTTAGATGCGATTCTCTTCGTCCTGCAACGAAGTGTTTATGGCAAACGCGGCCTTGGCCCCTTCAGCCGCCGCCACTATCACGAGTTGTACATCCCGGGAAGCGTCTCCCGCCACGTACAGGCCATTCACGCACGTGTGTTCCAGGCGGTCGGTCTCGATCGCGCCTTTCTGGTCGAAGGTGCAATCGAAATCCGATGGAAGGTGGGACGCCTGGTTCTGGCCGGTATGAAAGAACATGCCCGCGCGTTCCAGAGCTTCGCCCCTTTCGAATACGATCCTTCGCAATTGTCCGTTCGCGCCTTCGAGCCGCGCAATCTTTTCCTTACGAATCGGAATGCCGTGGTGCTTCAGGCGTTCGCGATCCTTCGCGGGCAATCGCGCCGGTCCGTCCGTGCATAACACGACATCGGGGGTCCACGACTTTAACGAAATGGCAAGGCCCACCCCCAACCGCTCTTGACCATATACGGCTAGAGGCTTGTCCCGGTTTTCCCAGCCGTCGCAATAAGGGCAGTGATGCACGCTCTTTCCGTAGAATTCCTCGATGCCCGCAACCTTTGGCAATTGGTCCGAAACGCCGGTTGCGAGCAGTAGTTTGCGCCCCTCGTGACGCGTGCCATCGTCTAATGTGATTTCGAAATGGCCGTCAAAACCGCGGCCTTCTCTTACCGTGTTATTGCAGAGCACGACATCGTATGGCGCGAGTTCCGCCCGGGCGGTCTCGAGAAAATCGGATGGCGGGATGCCATCGCGAGTCAAATACCCGTGCATGTGGGCCGACGAGAGGTTACGCTGCCGTCCCGCATCGACCAGCAATACACGTCGGCGGCAGCGCCCCAAGATGAGGGCGGCACTCAGTCCAGCGGGGCCCCCACCAACGATGATCGCGTCATACATCCTTCCTACTCGTCGTGAACGGCCGATTGTACTTTCGCCATCAGATCCGCCGGAATCTGCTCGATCCCGTGTTCTGTCTTGGCATGTTCAGCCGCTTTGGTCAGAACCTCTTGCTGACTCTCGCCTCGCCCTTCCCAATCGCAGTCCATTCCCACTTCCCGGCATCGCAGTATCTTCGACATTTAAAATCTCCTTACACGCCGGATTTTATCACTCGCACTGGAACGAGAGCTTTCAAATCCCGATCGGCGGTGCTTGCCCGCTTCGCGCCGGTTACGGGCAACTGGATCGACACGTCGATATTCTTGCAAATCGCATCCGAGCAAGCCTGGCCGCGCACCGTTATCCGCGCGGGCCTGGACCCAGCGGGCCGCGCCTTCACGGCGAACACGGCTTGATCGTCGAACCCCCAACTGTAATAGCGAAGTTCCGGCTTCGAGAAATCTTTCGGGGGAGATTGCAGCCATGTTCCCGTTGCGGACAACCCGCCGCCTACCTCGATCTCCGTCGCCTTCTCGATGCCGAGAGATGGCTTGCCTGCAAGTTTCTCCCGCTGCCGTTCCTTGTTATCCATGGCGAACGTATGCCAGCCAGGATCGAGGGTCGCTTGGACCTCGAGCGCGTCCCCAGTCCACTTAGCCCGATAGGTGATACACCGTTTCTCGTCGTAATGCACCTCGACTGGAGCGCTCCATTCCGCGCCCCATACCGTCGCGGCGCATAAGAAAAGCGCCACAAGACGCGTCATTTTCTGAAGCTCATTCGGAAACTCTTGAGAGGCATTTGGATACGTTTGCCGTCGCGGATGACATCGAGTTTAACGCTTTCCCCGGCTGTCTTGCGAAGCTTGATATAGAATTCGGCGGTGTCGGCGAACTCGTCGCGTTGAACGCCGTCCACCGCGAACACGACGTCTCCAACATGAAGATCGTGACTATTCATAGTCTGCGCAAACCCATCTACATGTTTCACCACGCTGGCAAAACCTTCCGGGTCTAATCCGTGTTCACGCTTTTCCGCCGCCGTAAGGGGGCGGGACTCGAAGTAAACCCGGGGGTCGATCGTCAACTGCCGGTAACGGATATCGGTCCACCACCAGCGCAAGGGAAGCGCGATGGATAGCTCGACCGTTTTGCCGTCCCGAATTACTGTCATTTGAATTTGCTTCGAGTTGCGCGGGACCTTGTCGTAATAGTATTGAAGATCGCCAAAAGTCCAAACGGACGTTCCATTCAGGGCGCCGATACGGTCGCCAGGCCGGATACCCGCGGACATTGCCGAACCTTGT
>JALYXS010000580.1 GCA_030946965.1 Acidobacteriota bacterium | reverse complement strand
ACCCAACCAACCGTCCCAACCATATTTCCACCGAGTTGTTTCTGCACCTGCAAACTCCAACTCTGAATCAAGCCCGGACGGCCATACTCCGGCTTGGTGTAATTGGTGCCGCCCTGGCCGTTGGTCTGGCTCGGATCGAAATTCGGAGGAAGCACCACGTTCGGGAAACCGCCATCCCATTGGAAACGGGGCGTGAAAGCATCGACGCTGTTCAAATTCGGACTGGCCGAGTAGCCCTGTTGCTGACTGCCTCCAAAGTCCGTGTATTGTAGCGGCGAGTAGAAGATGCCGTAGCCGCCGCGAACCACAAGCGAATTGTTGAGAACGCCCGGTGTCCACGCAAACCCGAACCGCGGCGCAAAAGCCTTGTAATAAGTGTCCGCCCATTTCGCGTTGCAGTGGCATAGATTCCCGAAAACCAGGGCGCCGGGTCTGCCGTTAGCGGCCGGATTCGGCGCGGCCGGGCTGAAGTTTGACGTATCGTTGTGCGATTCCGAGCGCGGAAAGTCGAGGTTCCAACGCATGCCAATATTCAACGTTAAGTTCGGACGTACCTTGAAATCGTCTTTCACAAAGACGGCGAAGTAGGGTTGGGTCCAACGGGCAATGTGACCGGTAATCTGGCGGCTCGCGTTGCCTACATCGCCTAGCAGCAAGCTTGCGACTCCGTTGCCTGAGTTCGATGTGAGACTAGGAGTAGCGGCCGTTTGCGCCCGTCCAAAATTGTAAACTCCGCTATCTGTCCCTTGGGAAAAAGTCGAATATAGTTGATTCCGCAAATCGACGCCGAACTCGAGGTTGTGCTTGCCTTTACTCCAACTCAACGATTCATTAAAGCGCTCGCCGTTGTCGACATTATCGTCGTTGTTGCCCGTGCCCAATCTGGGAATGCCCTCGCCCAAGTTGACATTGGGGAATTGGTGTCCAACCGCGCCAGTAATATTTTGCAAGCCTAGTTTAGCCGCCCAACTGAAGTTACCGCCGCCAGCTTGTAGGACTGCTGGCGTGAGATTGATACTGTTAGTACGGTTGTAGCCAACATTGAGATGATTCAGCAGGGTAGGCGTAAAAATGTAATCCCAACCTACGCGAGCATAATGAGTAAGAAAATCTTGATTCCAGCCATTCGGATCGACGGGATCGGGAAAGATACGAGTGCCAGTGTAGCGCGCGTTTTCACGCGAGGAGTAAGACGCATACACTTTGCTCTTATCTGTAAAATTTTGGTCAATGCGGATCTGGTAGGTCGTGTTGAACAGAGGGTTCGAATCGCTATGCGTATAGTTGTTAATGGTTCCCGGGCCAGTCGGCTGCGGATAGTAAGCGAGGAAATTCTTGCTTATAGCCGAAATCCGGTTCGCGGGAATGATGTTACCTGGGAAAGCGGTGCGGCACGGGATTCCGTCGGGTCCCGGCGTTTGCGTCGCGGGATCGAAAATTTGACCGGAAAAAATCGGCGTTCCGTTGCATGGGTTCGTCCCAATTTGCTGGTTGGTCAATAGCGCGGAAAAGTCTCCACCGCGCTCGCCGGCAGTGGGGACATTGACCGTGTTCGTGCCACCCCGCTTTTCCTGATACTGTTCCCAATTAAAAAAGAAGAACGTCTTATCTTTGCCGTTATAAATTTTGGGAATCCAAACGGGGCCGCCTAAATTCACGCCGTAATCGTTCTTTTTATCCTTGGGCCTTGCGTTGTTCGACCGGCAAACCGCATCGCCCGGAGCGCATCCGGCAAGGCGTGCATTGTTGAACCAGGCGTTCGCGTCCAAATCGTCGTTCCGGAAAATGTCGTAGACGGTTCCGTGATAGTGGTTGCCGCCGTTCTTGATGGTGAAGCTCTCGACGCCGCCCGTGGTGCGGTCGTACTCGGCGGGAAGTGTTGAAGTGATAACGCGGAACTCCTGGATTGCTTCGACCGAAGGCGCGGCTTCGTCGAAGGACGAGCCATTTTCCGTTCTCAGGATACTGGCCCCGTCTAGCAAAATTTCGTTCCCGAAATTCTGCCCCCCTCCGATCTTCGAAATGAAAATACCGTTGTTGCTATTGCCCGTGCCGGGACCAGTCGCGCCCGGAGTCAGGAACACGAAGGCTTCGGGCGAACGCATCGCGCCGACGCCGCCCAGCGCCAGGGGCAACTCGACCACTTGATGTGTGTCAACGGTGGTGCCGATGTCGGAACTCTCCGATTGAATCGACGTGCCCTCGGCTGAAACCGTGAGCGATTGCGCTACATCGCCTACCGCCAATGTGAGATTTACCGCCGCGGTGGAGCTGATCAGAACGTTGACACCGGTCTGCTTGGAGCTGCTAAAGCCGGGGGCGGACGCAGTCACGTTATACTTTCCAACCACCAAGGAAGGAAACCGGTACGAACCTGACTCGACCGTTGTCGTCAGAGTCCGGCCGGTCGCGATATCCGTAGCCGTGACGGTTGCACCGTCGACCGCGGCTCCCGTCGGATCTAAGACATTACCGGCGATAGCGCCATTATTGGTTTGGGCAAGAAGAAAAACTGACGAGGCGGCTAAAAGAAACACGCCGAGGCTGGTTCGGCCGATGAAGTTTTTGGACATGGTTGCAACCTCTATTGCAACTTACTTGATCTCTATTTAACTACATTCGGAACGAGTGTCAACGAATATTCGGAAGATGCGAACCGGTGACCCTCGCCCATGTACTATTTATTTCGTTTCCATTTCGCGAATAATCATTATCCGATTCGATGGAACCCGTGCAAGGCGCTGCACGGTGCCGCTGGGCCAAGTAATTTCTAGTAGCGCCACGGTCGCATCGCGGCCTAAGCCAAAGTGGACCCGCTTGTCGCTACTCGACATATAGCTGCCACTCGTTCCAACGGTTGCATACTGGTGCAGGCCGGATTCGCCGGCGATATGAATGCGGGCTCCGATTCCGTCGCGGTTACTCCTGGTCCCGATCGTGGCGATCGTCAACCAATGATTCGCGTTTCCCTGGTTCCGTAGGATCAAGGCATTGCCATCGTTGCAATTAATGGCGATATCTATGAATCCATCGTTATTGAGATCGCCAAAAGCCGCTCCGCGCGCTGCCAGGGGCACGCGAAACGGCGCGCCGGATCGGCCCGAGACATCCTGGAATCGTCCATTCGCATTGCGCATGAGAAGCAGTGGTTCACGGTAGCGCAACGCCGGCTGCGTCTGCTCGATGTTATCCATCACGTGGCCTTGCGCGACGAAGAGGTCTTTCCAGCCGTCGTTATCGTAGTCGATAAATTGAGCGCCCCATCCGGAATGCAGGGTAGTTATGGCGCCAATGCCGCTCGAATTCGTGGTGTATTCAAAAAATCCGGTGTTGTTCTTGTAAAGCGCGTAGCGTTGGTTGGACAGATTATCGATAAATACATCGGGCCGGCCGTCGTTATCGTAATCTTCGAAACTCAAACCCATGCCCGCATAAGTTTTGCCGTCTTCGTCATAGGCCAAGCCGGTCCGCACGCCAACGTCGCTGAAGGCGCCATCGCGATTATTGCGGAACAGTTGTTGCGGGCGACCGTCGTTGGCGATCAAAATGTCCGGCCATCCATCCAAATCGAAATCGTTCACCGCCACGCCCAAACCCGCGCCGGGTAGTTTCGAAAAGCCTGCCTTTTCGCTTACATCGGTGAACGTGCCGTCGCCGTTATTGCGATACAAGATATGGGCGGCGGGCTTAAAAACATCCGGATGGCAGTAGGCGCGGAAATTCTTCGATTGGTCGCCGCACCATGGATTTTTGTGGATGTCCCATTCCAGGTAGCGGCTGACAAACAGGTCTAGCTTACCGTCGCGGTCGTAGTCTACAAAACAGGCGCTTGCAGACCATCCGCCCGCGCCGACCCCCGCCTTTTCCGTGACATCGGTGAACGTCCCGTCGCCATTGTTGTGGTACAGAATGTTGCGCCCGTAATTGGTGACGTAAAGATCCTGATGGCCGTCGTTATCGTAGTCCCCCGTGGCGGCGCCCATCCCGAATGAATGCCCTCGAACGCCGGCCTTCTCCGTGACATCGGTGAACGTGCCATCGCCATTATTGCGGTACAGACGGTTCCAATAGCGCGGATCGGACTTATCGGGTATTTTGCCGGCCGGCATCGGATCTTGCAAGGCCGCGCCGTTGACGAAAAAAAGATCGAGATTTCCGTCGCCCGTGGAATCGAACATCGCCACGCCGCCCACCATGCTTTCGATTAGATATTTTTGCGATGTGTGAGATGCCGAACAGTGGAAGTTCACGCCCGATTGCGCCGTAATATCGACGAATACCGGCGCGGGCGTCTGCCCCCCCACGCGCGGAAGCAGACCATATCCGAGTAGCGCGCCAATGAAATTTCTGCGATCCATGCTGGAAAACTGTAGCTATCGAAGCCAACGGCGCGCTAAAACTGCTTCAGGCGGAAATTCCGGTACTCAACTTTCATCGGGCCGCCGACGTGAACCTGCACTCCGATGAGTCCATCGGACTTTCGGTTTGCCTCATCGTCGTCGATCGTCAAGCTCATTAAACGGCCATTCAGAATATGCATCAGCGTGTTGCCGCGAATGATGAGGTGATAGGAATTCCAATCGTTTGTGATGACTGAGGCCAATTCCGTTGACGACCCTAAAGAAGAAAGAATGATGGGCTTCCGTCCGCCCACGACGTGAGTCATCTGGCCGCGGAGCGCCAGAAATAAGCGGCCTTTCTCCTCGTAATTTTGGCCGGTGTAGACATTGTGGCCATCGATATCGGCCTGGTAACCGCGCATGGCAAACTGGTTGGCTGGAGTTACGAGATCGGGAACGATCACGCTCCTGTAGTTAATCCCGCTGTTACCACCGGACGTGATGCGGTAATCGGCCTTCAACTCGAAATCCTTCGGGGATCCGCCTCGCCAGACGATGAAGGTGTTGCTCTTAATCAACGTCCGCGGTGTGATTTCGCCGGTGAGGATACCATTTTCGATACGCCAGTACTTCGGGTCGCCTTCCCATCCGGCCAGTGTTTTTCCGTCGAGCATGGGTTCGAATCCGGCTTCGTCTCCTTCGGCTGGTTCGGGCCGGTCGCTCTGTTTTGGCTTGTAGGGGATTTGCCGCGCGCTGAGTGTACGTTGCAGAAACACGGCTCCGGCGGTTGAGGCTAGGAACGATCTGCGTCTTGTGAGGTCCATAATGATTTTCCTAAAAATCGATGCGCGCCCTGACTTGAACCTGGCGATCTCCGAAACATTCGTACTTGGCCGAAGCTTACCAAACCGGCACATTCAAAATCAGCCTCTAGAAAATCAGCTTGAGCGCAAACTGGATCTGCCTGGGAGGAAACGTGCTCCGAATTGTGCCGAACGCCGCGCTGGCGCGATCTGGATTAGCCGCCTGGAAATTCGTGTGGTTAAACAGATTGAAGAACTCGGAGCGAAACTGTAACCGCATCCCTTCGCGCGGTAAGCGGAAATTTTTGTCCACCCCGAGATCCATCTGGTTGATCGGCGTCGCCCGCGCACTGTTGCGACCGGCGTTACCGAAGGGGTGGCTCGGGTCAATGGGTAGTTGGACGTTTGCCGTATCGAAATAGTGGTCCGTGTTCCGTTGCCCGCTGGGAGCGAGCGCCGACCCGGTTACATTTGGACGGTAACTTTCGCCGCCGCGAAAATCCGCCAGATTTCCAACTACCTGAAATGCGGCGGGCACAGATCCTACCCAGGCCCGCAGGTTGATCGGGGGGCTTGAGAGCGCGCTGTTAATGGCCGTCAATTCCCAACCGCCTAAAACCTCGTCCAGGAAGCCTGGCGCATTGGAACCGAATTGCCTGCCATGTCCGTAGGGGAGCTGATACACCACACTCGTTACGTTCACCAGCGTCTGATCGTAATTCGACACACCTTTTTCCGCCTTCAAATTACGAATGTCCTGGGGGCTGGCCTGATTGCCATTCGAAGTATCGAGCGATTGCCCGGAGTTGTCGATCGCCTTCGACCACGTAAACGAATTCAGGAAATATAGCCCGGCGGAAAACCGGTGCTCGAGTTTTACCTGCAGGGCGTTATAGTTCGAGAACCCGGCGGGATCGTACCAGGTAATCGCGCCAAAGGCTTGGCCGGGACGCCGCGCCTGCAGCGAAAGAGTCGAAGCCGGCGTGGGTTGCGGGAAGGCTTGGTTGTAGTCGCCAATCACTGGCAGCGCCACCGAATGGTTGCCGACGTACGCCACGTCGAGAACCGTATCCTTCACCAACTCGCGCTGAACCGATAAGAACCAGGTTTGCACATAGGGCGTCTTCAAATTCTTGGGCAAGTAAGTGATATTTGACAGTACCGGATTGAAATTCGAGGGCGACGACAGCCCCACGGGGTAGCCTTGTTGGGTCGCGCGAAAGCCCGGGTCGAGCGGATTGCTTTGATTTACCGTCGCGATCACGACTTGCGGGCCGTTGATGCCAAGCAAGTCCGCGCTGCCAACCCGGTTCTGGTGAATGTAACTAATGCCATACCCGCCCCGCACTACCGTTTTCGGAGTCGCGCTATACGCGAAACCGGCCCGGGGAGCGAAGTCCTTGCGGTCGGGATTCACCAGCGCGCGGTCGTATATACTGCCGCTTTTGGCCTGGATAATCGAATTCGTCGAGGGATCGAAGTTGCTCAGCACGTTATCGCGTTCCCATCGTGGCGTCACGTATTCCCAGCGCAACCCAATATTAAGAGTGAGCTTCGACGAGAAATGAAAATCGTCCTGCACGTAAGCAAACTGCTCGTGCTGGCGGTAATTGCCGACCACATCGGTGGCTAGTGAATATTGGCTACGAAGGCCAAACAGAAAATCCGCGACGGAATAGCTGGCCACATCCGCCGGCCCCCCCGCCGGGCGGCTGAATCCGCCGGCGTAGGCGTCACGCCCATAAAGTGGATTGACATCGAGAACCTGCGTCCGCAGCACTAGGAATTCATAGCCGAGCTTCAGCGAGTGGCGCCCCATGTTCTTTACGAAATTCACTTTTGGATCGAAATTTGTTGGATTTTGAAACTGCGGGTTCGTCGCCTGGCGGCCAAGCTGGTTGAATCCGGAAAGAGTTGTCGCGACTAAGCCGCCCGTGAGCGAGGGGTCCGTAGACAGACCGGTTATCCCGTAAAGAGCCAGCTCGCTTGGGCCGCCAATCAGCGGAGGCTGCTTGCCGGCGACCGTCCGCGAGATGCCAAACCGCGCTTCCAGAATCGAAGTGGGAGTTACGGTCCAGGTATAGGAAGCTACCGCCTGCTGATTGAGCACGCGCGTAAAGCCGTTGCTGTTGCCGCCGGAAGGACCTGAGATGTCCGGCTGATTGAAGATATTTACCTTCCGCTGGCTGATCCGCATGAACCCGGCCATGTTGCTCTTCAGTTGCGCGTCGACCTTGCCATCGAACTTATCGGTGTAGTTCCGGTTCAGGAGCAATTGCTGATAATTGTTCGACAATCCGGAACTGGTGGGAATCGGCAGATCCGCTAAGACCTGCCGCGCGAAAGGGGTGATGGCGCTGGCTTGGATGGGTGTGTGCGCGGGATACGTTACTCCCGTCTTGGGGTTTATAACCGCGACCGGCAGAATTCCCAAGCGGTAGTCCAAGGATGGAATCGTGACGAAACTCAGATTGCGCTGAAGATTTCGGAAGCCTTCGTAATCGCCGAAGAAGAAAATTTTATTCTTGACGATCGGGCCGCCGATAGTGGCGCCGAATTGGTTCTGCTGTAGAGTAGGCTTCTTGAACGTCGCCGGGCGCTGGCCGAAGACATATCCGATCGCGTTCAGGTTGGTATTCCGCAGAAAATCGTACGCGGTCCCATGGAGAATGTTGCCACCGCTACGGGTGGCGACATCAATGGTCGCGCCTCCGCTCCTGCCATATTCCGCGCTGTAATTGTTCGTAATTACCTTGAACTCAGCGACGCCGTCCGGCGAAGGTTGCGCTACCTGATTGGCGAAGCCCTGGTTGCTGGTACCGTAAGCGTTGTTGTCTATGCCGTCGAGCAGATAATTGTTGTAAGTGCTGCGCAGTCCATTTACGATGAACGAGCCTTCGCGTGGCGTTCCGGAAAAAGCCGAGGGCGAACGGACCACGCCAGTCGTAAGTAGCGCCAGATCCGAATAGGCGCGCCCGTTCAGGGGTAGCTCGACCACTTGGGCAGTGTTGATTAGTTGCCCCCGGTCGCTGGAGTCCGTTTCGAGCGCGGATGCCGCTCCGCTCACTTCCACCGATTCACTCACCGCCCCGACTTGCAGAGCGATGTCGACGCGCTGCCGCGCATTTACATTGACCGTGATGTCCGCTGCAACCGCTTTCGAGAATCCAGGGGCTTCGGCCGTAACGGTATATTTGCCGATTTTGACGTTAGAAAATGTGTAGTTCCCGCCATCGTCGGAAGTGGTTCGGGCGGAGATACCGGTGTCCTGATTGGAAAGATTGACAATAGCTTTTGAGACTACCGATCCGGAATTATCCCGGACCGTTCCTAATACCTCCGCCGTGTCGAATTGCGCAAAGGCGGGAACCGGCGCGAGTGCAATCAGACAAAGCGCGGCTCTGAGAAGTCTTGTGGAATATAGTTTCATGTCACCCTGTTCCCGCCAGTTTATCCCACGGTGCATTTCCGAAGGATTCCAAAGTGATGACGATTGCATGAGTCTGTGATGAAATATCTTTAACGTGGAAGGCCGTTTGCTAACATACTGTGGAGGCATCAATGAAACGCATATTCGCCATCATGGCAACGGGAATCATCGCAATGGCTTTGCCGCTCGCGCTTTCGGCGCAAGACGCCAAGGACGATATGAAGGAAGCGGGCAGGGCCACAAAAAATGCCGCGAAATCGGCGGGTAGGGGTGTCGCCGAAGGGACGCAAGACGCGGCGCACGCCACGGGCCGGGCAGCAAAAAAGACTGGACACGCGGTAAAGCACGGCACGAAGAAGGTTGTGCACGGCGCCGCAGCCGGAACCGAGAAAGGCGCGGATAAAGTTCGCGAGAAAACCGCCACTCCGTAGTTC
>JALYXS010000564.1 GCA_030946965.1 Acidobacteriota bacterium | reverse complement strand
AAGGCGAAAAGATCGGCATAAACGGAATGCAGTTCGAAGTAACCGGCGTGTTGAAAACTAAGACTCAAATTTCGAATTACAACACGCCCGATAACGAATGCGTTTTCATCCCGTTCTCCACCATGGGCTTTCTGCGCGACATCAAGTACCCCGACGATATCGTTTGGACTCCCGCGAATCCGCTGTTCCGCCAGCAGGCCGTCAAAGCCATTCGCGCAACGCTGGGGCGCGTGCATAATTTCGCCGCGAATGACGACCGCGCGGTCGAAGTAATCGTCTTCAACGAGTTTATGAAACAGATCGACGCCATGTCGATGGCCTTGCGCATCCTGCTCGCTTTCATCGGGGCGTTGACCCTCGCGATCGGCGGCGTGGGTCTGGCAAATATTATGCTGGTGTCGGTAACGCAGCGGACGCGCGAGATTGGCGTGCTGAAATCGATCGGAGCGACGCGCGGCTCTATCCTGTTTCAATTCTTGCTGGAAGCGATGGCGATTGTCACGCTCGGCGGTTTGCTCGGAGTCCTGATCGGATTCGCGTTCACCCGCGGCATTGGATCGCTACCGCTGCTGGGACCCGTGTTCAAGGATGACAGCGGAACGGGCGATATCCACCTGCACGTGTCCCGGTTCGCGGTGCTCACGTCCACGCTTTTGCTCGAAGCCATAGGCTTAGTAGCCGGCTTACTGCCCGCGATCAAAGCCTCGCGCCTAAACCCCATCGACGCCCTGCACTACGAATAATAAACTGCGCGAATAAACAGCGGCTACCATATAGCCATGTCCTTCGACGGCCTCCGCGTCCTCTCGCTTGAAAGCCGCCGCGCCGCCGAAATTGCCACGCTCATCCGTAATCGGCAAGGCGACCCATTCGTCGCGCCTTCCATGCGCGAAATCCCGCTGGAACAAAACCTTGAGGCGGGCCAATTCGCCAGGCGCCTGGCCGCGCGTGAATTCGATATGCTGATCCTCCTCACCGGGGTCGGCACGCGCCTGCTCGACCGGTTGCTCGACGGCAAATTGGCTATCGAAACACAGGGCTCCCCGCGCGTCACGATGGTCGCGCGCGGCCCGAAGCCGGCCGCCGTCTTGCGCGAACTGCACATTCCCGTCGATATTCTCGTGCCCGAGCCAAACACTTGGCGCGAGACTCTGCAGGCGGTCGAAGGCCGTCCCGAGCGCCGCATTGCGGTCCAGGAATACGGACGCCCCAGCCCCGAACTGCTCGACGGTTTGCGGGCTCAAGGCGCGGAAGTCACGGCGATTCCCATCTATCAATACGACTTGCCGGAAGACACGGGACCCTTGCGCGAAGCCGTGCACCGGCTGAACAACGGGGCCGTCGATGTAGTCTTGTTTACCACCGCCGTCCAGGCGGTACATCTGTTCCGCATCGCCGCCGAGGAGCGCGTCGACATTCTGCCCTCGTTCGAACGCGTCGTGGTCGCCTCGATCGGCCCCACCACCACCGAGGCGCTCGAAGAGTGCGGCATCCATCCCGATCTCGAACCCACTCATCCGAAAATGGGTTTCCTCGTCGCCGAAACCGCGCGGGACGCCCGCGAAATTTTGAGACGGAAGCGATGAACGATACGGGCAAAATCGGCAAGTACATGGAGCTTGCGCTCCTTCTGCCCATCTCGGCCATGATCGGTTACGCCATGGGCTACGGTCTCGACAAGCTCTTCCACGCGCATTTCCTCTACATCGTTTTTCTTTTCCTGGGGATTGCGGCGGGTATCATCCAGCTCATCCGCGAATTGCAGAAAGATAGCGCCGATGGAGGTTGATTCTCGCGCCGAATCTCGCGCGATCAAGCGTCTCGGGTGGTGGATGTTGTTGGTTGCTATTCTGGGCTGCGGCGCCGCGGAATGGCGGGGTGGGTGGCGATGGTCGCTCGGGTTCCTAGTGGGAGCGGCGGCATCGTACTGGAATTTCCGCGCCATCGGAAAATTCGCCGATCGCCTGACGCCTGGGCCGGGCTCGGAAGCGAAGCCGCGAGGCCGTGGGATAATCCGCGTACTCCTTCGTTTTGTTGTGCTTGCGCTTGGTGCGTTTGCTATACTCAGGTATTCGGAAGTCAGTGTT
>JALYXS010000560.1 GCA_030946965.1 Acidobacteriota bacterium | reverse complement strand
TCTGGCGCTAACCGGTTTAGCCGCGTATCTCGCTCCAATTTACGTTCGCAATCTCAAGCTCCAGCAGTACGTCGAAGAACTGGCCCGCATTCCAGACACGCCGAAAAAGGCCGACGACCTGATTCGCGCCGAGGTAATCGAGAAGGCGGCCGCGCTCGATCTTCCGGTTAAGCCGGAAAATATTCAGATTTCGCGGATCAACGGCGATTTCAATATCAGCGTGCGATATATTGTGCGCGTGGACCTGCCTCTCTATACCGTCGATCTCCATTTTTATCCCGGCGCGGGCAGCCGGTAAGATGCGGATACCGCTAATTTTGCTTTCAGCCGTGCTGGCCGCGGCTCAGGAACTTCCGCCGGACCAGTTCTTCGTTAAGCTCTGCGCGGCATGCCACGGCGAGGCGGCGACCGGCACGGATCGGGGCCCTGCCCTGGTCGACAGCAGAACGTTGCGAGCGCGATCCGAAGGGGAGATCCGCGATCTGATTCGGAAGGGCACGCAAGGCGGGATGCCGGCTTTTTCGCTGCCGGACGAGCAACTGCAGCCGCTCGCGCGATGGGTTCACGCCCTGAACGCGTCGGCGTACGATGTGAAACCGGCGGGCGACGCGGGGGCGGGTGAGCGATTTTTTTTCGGCGGCGGAAAATGCGGAACGTGCCACATGGTGGCCGGACGCGGCAAGGTGAACGGCCCCGATCTCTCGAATATCGGGCGCGAACTCACGCGGCGCGATTTGGAGCAGGCGCTCGATGCCCCGAACTCGCGCGTGGGAACGCATTCATCGGCTTCTTGCCCATCGTGGGCGTGGTGCCCGCAAGATCCATGGGCGGTCGTCACGGTTCGTCTTCGCAACGGCTCCGACTTGTCGGGAACGCTACGCGGGTTTGCCCGCGGCCAAGGCAAGCACGATTTGCAGTTGCAGACTTTCGACGGGCGCTTGCACCTCTTGCTCGACACCGAGTATGTGGAAATCTCCCGCGATAAGGCCTCCGCAATGCCGCCACTGCGTGGTTCGGCGGAGGACCGCCAAAATTTGGTGGCCTACCTGAGCGGCTTGGGCGGAATCACCCCGGGCCCGCTTGCGGCCGAACGCGAACAGGCTGCGATTGAACCAGGCGCGGAACGGAAAATCCTGAATCCACAGCCCGGTTCGTGGCCCACGTATAACGGAAATCTCAACGCGAACCGGCATAGCGCGCTTGAGCAAATTGACGTATCGAACGTAGGCCGGCTGGAACTTCAGTGGAGTTACTCGCTTCCCTATTCCGGCCTGGAGATGACGCCATTGGTCGGCGAGGACGGAGTGATGTATGTCACCGGGCCCAACCAGGTTTGCGCGCTCGATTCGCGCACCGGTCACGGGATCTGGTGCTATGTCCGGCCCCGCACTTCAGCCGTAGAAATCGCCGGAGATGCAGCGAAAGGCGCAAATCGGGGTGCGGCGCTTCTTGGCGATCGGGTCTTCTTTGCAACTGACAACGCACATCTTATCTGCTTAAACCGACTCACCGGGGGGCTGATGTGGGACGTTGTGATTCCCGAAACTCCGGGGCATTATGGCTCGACCGCCGCTCCCCTGGTGGTGGGCGATCTCGTAATCACGGGTGTCGCCGGCGCCGACGAAGGAATTCGTGGCTTCGTGGCGGCGTACAAGGCGGCTACCGGCCAACTTGCCTGGCGTTTCTGGACGGTTCCGAAACCGGGCGAGCCGGCATCGGAAACCTGGCACGGAAAGGCGATCGATCTGGGTGGCGGCTCCACGTGGCTAACCGGTTCCTACGATCCCGAAACCGGCCTACTCTATTGGGGGACCGGCAATCCCTTCCCCGACACCGACGGCGACGAGCGGGGCGGCGCGAATCTCTATACCAATTGCGTGGTCGCATTAGATGTCAAGACCGGGAAACTCCGCTGGCATTACCAGTTCACGCCGCACGATCTCCACGATTGGGACGCCACGGAGCCGATGGTGCTAGTGAACGCCCGTTACCAGGGGCGCGAACGAAAGCTATTATTGCAGGCCAATCGCAATGGCTTCTTCTATGTTTTGGACCGGACCAACGGCGAGTTGCTGCTTGGCAAACCATTCATCAAGAAGATTACGTGGGCTAGAGAAATCGGCGCCGACGGCCGTCCGCAACTGCTCGAAGGCAATCAGCCCAATCGCAAGGGCACCAAAACCTGCCCGGCCGTAAGAGGCGCTACTAATTGGTATTCGACCGCATTCAACCCCGCGACTAGCCTGTTCTACGTGATGGCCGTGGAGGATTGCAACATCTACGTGCAATCGGGCATGGGCGGGTACGAACCCTACCACGACCCTTCCGACCCGCCGGAAAAGTATCTTCGCGCTCTGGATATTCAGACCGGCAAGATCGTGTGGGAGATTCCGCAGGTGGGCGCGCCGGAGTCGAACTATTCGGGCGTCCTCTCGACCGCCGGGGGCCTTGTCTTTTACGGCGAGACTGGCGGTGGCTTCGCCGCGGTGGATGCGAAGACGGGCCGGACGCTTTGGCATTTCGAGACGAACCAGCCGTGGAAGGCCTCGCCCATGACTTACTCGATGAACGGACGGCAATACGTAGCGATCGCCTCGGGCGCCAACATTCTCTCCTTCGCGCTCGCCGCCAGATAAGAGCTACATCAGCAGCTTCAGCGCGAATTGAATGATTCGCGGCTGATTGGACTGCGCGCTCACGACCCCAAACAACGGATTGCCGAAGTTCGTGTTCGGCGGGGCGAAGTGCGGCGTGTTGGTCAGGTTGAAAAACTCGGCGCGAAACTGCAATTTTAGTTTCTCCGTGAGGTTCGTGTTCTTGTGCATCGAAAGATCGACCTGGCTGATGCCGTCGGTGCGCGTTCCGCCAAAAGTTCGCGGGGCGTTGCCGAAATGATACTCCAGCGGATTGCTGAACTGCGAGGTATCGAACCAGTGGGCCGGGGTTGGGGTTGAGAGCTTGGGGTTCACTCCCGTCCAATCGGGCCGCTGGCCGCCGCCCTGCGAAAACGTGTTGTTGTTAGCGGAGCCGGCGCCGATTGGCCCTCCCGCCAATTCGGTGAAAATCACGCCGGCTTCCCATCCGCCAATTAGTTTATTGGCTTTGCGGAACGG
>JALYXS010000545.1 GCA_030946965.1 Acidobacteriota bacterium | reverse complement strand
GTGGCGAGCGCATCTTTCTTCGCCCGCGCGAAACGGTCGCCTTGCCGCATGCTAAAGGAATCGTCGACGCAGATCTCGATCAGCCGGCCGCCGCGTGCCGCGACGATGGTGGAAGATTCGAAAAACGGCCGCGCGAACGCCAGCACCAGCAGGATCACGAACAGCGTTCGCAAAGCGAAGAGCAGCAGATACTGCAAGCGCCGATGCTTAATCGAGCTATGCGAACGCTTCTCGAAAAACATCAGCGAACTGAACGGCAGCGGCGTGGTCTTATGTTTCCGCAGCAGATGCACGTAGATCGGCAGCCCAACCGCGGCAAGCCCCGCTAGAAACCATGGCGCGAACAGGCCCAACTACATCCTCCTCTGGCGCAAAGACAAATATTCGCGCAGCCCTTCGTCAAGCGGGCGTCCCGTGTTCATCAGGAAATAATCGAGACCGGCAGACTTCGCCTGGTCGCGCATGGCTTCCAGATGCGCCGTGATCTTCTGGCGGTATTCGGTACGCGCGTATTCGGGAGAGACTTCGATGCTGTTCTTCGTTTCCATATCGAGCAGCAGGACGGAGTCGCGGAATTTCGGATTGATTTCTTGCGGATCGAGCACCTGGAAAAGCACGACCTCGTTGCCGTGAAAGCGCAGCGGCTCAACAGTCTTGATGATGGTCTCCGGTTGTTCGTAGAAATCCGAAAGCACGATCACCATGCCGCGCCGGTGCAAAAATTGCTGAAAGTGCGCAAACGGCTTGGTGAAATCGGTGTGCGTGCCCACCGCCGCCGCTTCGATCGCATGAAGCAGCCGGAATAACTGGCCCTGGCGCGTCGAGGGCGGAATATAATTTTTTACGTCTTCATCGAAGATGATAAGGCCCGCCGCATCGCGCTGCAGATTCGCCAGGTAAACCAGCGAAGCCGCGAGAAAGCGCGCGTAATCCATTTTGTGTATTTTGCCCGAGCCGAATCCCATGGAAGCGCTGGTATCGAGCAGGATCAGAAGCTGCGAATTGGTCTCGCCGCGATAGCGCTTCAGATAGGTGCGATCGGTGCGCGCGTAGACGTTCCAATCGACGTGGCGAAGGTCGTCGCCTTGCACGTACGCGCGATATTCGGCGAACTCCTGGCTGAAGCCGAAATCGGGCGAACGATGCAAGCCGGCCACGAAGCCATCGACCACGGTTTTAGCGACTAGATCGAGCGAAGAAATTCCGGCGAGGGTTGCGGGGTCGAGAAAGCGCTGCAGCATAGCTTAGTTGTTGTGGCGCACGCACTCCTGCGTGCGCCACGAGATCATCAATCCCCTCGCGGCGCGGGCTTCGCCTCGAGAATTCGGTTCAAAATATCGTCCTGCGTCAAACGGTCCGACTCGGCGTGGAAATTCAGCAAAATTCTGTGCCGCAAAATAGGGCAATAGAGCGCCCGAATATCCTCGTAGCCCACGTGATACCTTCCCTTCATCAACGACCGCGCCTTGGCCGCCAACACCAAAAATTGCGCCGCGCGCACGCTGCCGCCATAGTTCACATACTTCTTGACGAAGTCGGACGCCGATGTGTCCCGCGATCGCGTCGCGCGCACCAATTCGATGGCGTATTTCGATACCGATTCCCCAATGGGCACCATCCGCACCAACTGCTGAAATTCCAAGATCTCTTCGGCCGTGGTTACCGGGTCCGCATTGGCGACATGCGTAGTCGTGGTGAGATCGACAACCTCCAACTCTTCCGCCGCGGACAAGTAATCGAGGATCGTGTTAAACAAGAATCGATCCAACTGCGCTTCGGGTAGCGGATACGTCCCTTCGAGCTCAATCGGGTTCTGCGTCGCCAAAACAAAAAATGGCGCCGGAAGCATATAGTTGTTCCCGCGCACCGTGCAGGCGCGCTCTTGCATCGCTTCTAAAAGCGCGGACTGCGTCTTTGGCGGCGTCCGGTTGATTTCATCCGCGAGCAAAATGTTAGTGAAGATCGGACCCGGCACGAACGTCCAAGTGCGCCCGCCCGTGGTCGGGTCTTCCTCGATAATGTCGGTGCCCGTCATGTCGGACGGCATCAGATCCGGTGTAAACTGAATGCGCTTGAAAATGAGGCCGAGTGTCTGCGCCATGGTGCGCACCAACAGCGTTTTCGCCGTGCCCGGCAAGCCCGTAATCAGGCAATGTCCGCCCACGAATAGGGCGATCATAACTTGTTCGAGCACCTGCTCCTGGCCGACAATCACGCGGCGCACCTGCTTCACGATCTGCGCATCCACCTCGCGAAAGCGGGCGACGCGCGTCTTCAATATTTCCGGTTCCAGTTGAGGGGCAGTTAATGTGGTGGACATTTCGTTCGATTATTTCGCGGTGTCTGCCGTAAGCTCCAGAAGAAGTCTCTGCGCCGGCTTGTAGTTCGGGGCGGCTTCGAGCGCGATCATGACCTCGTCGCGCGCCTGATCGTCGTTTCTCGCCGCATGATACGCCTTGGCAAGGTTGAAGTGATTGCCGGCTTGATCGAGCGGTTTCATGGCTAGCGCCGCGCGGTACTCGCGGATCGCCCCATCGTCGTTATTGAGCGCGAAATACAAATCGCCTAGCTTGCGGTGCAGCTCTTCATCGACAGGCGCAATGTAGTTTACGCGATCAAGCACGGCCGCCGCTTCCTTTTTGCGCCCGGATTCTTCGAGCAGCGAAGCGAGTTTTTTCAAAGTCGCCGGATTGCGCCCGCCCACGCGGGAGTAGCGTTCGAGTTCGGATGCCGCCGAAGCCTTATCGCCCTTGGCGAGGTACGCGGTGGAGAGGAATTCGTAAACGTTCGCGGCCTCCACGTAATCGGGATACAGGTCGCGGATGGCCTTCGCCTTCTCGATTACCTCGTCGTTCCGGCGGGCCTTTGAAGCTTCCGATATTTTTTGCAGCTCTTTCTTCCAGGTGTCGAATCCCTCGACAGTCTTCTTAGTATCCGCTTCAAGCGAACTCAAAAATTCCTTATCGAAATCTTCCGGTTTCATGCCGAGCTGTTTCTCGATCACCTCCGCCGTCGATTCCGTGCCGGCGAACGCGTGAATCATATCGAGCAGCTTCCCTTCGCCCCACTTCCGCGCGATGTAGTCGCAAATGCGCCCCGCCTGAAAATACGAAACGATCACCTGCGAAGGATATTGCGGATGCACGAAGCCGCGGTCCAGATCGACGACGGGCAGCAGTTTCTTGT
>JALYXS010000526.1 GCA_030946965.1 Acidobacteriota bacterium | reverse complement strand
GCCGCGACGGAGCGGCTAGCCGCATTGCTCGCGAGCGCCGGGGCGAAGGTAGAGGTGCAGTGGCGGGAATCGGGACACGAGTTGACGCCCGAAGATTTTCAAGCCGGGAAGAAGTGGTTGGCGGAATACCTGTAAGGGATCACGCCCCCTGGTGTTTACTCACCACCAGCGCAATTAAGTTCCAGACGACCAACGCGGCGAATCCGATGTTCACCCGCTCGAGCAAGCGCTGCTTGCCGAAATAACAGCAAAAGCCGGCAAACAGAGCCGCAACCGCTTTGATCAGAAGTAATCCGATTAGCGGCGAATGGGTCAGATTGAATGACATCCGGACTACCGGATTCGCCTCCGCCACGCCGTTTGCGAGAAACGCCAGGGTGGTGAGGAGATCCAAAACCTGCAAGTAGAAAAAATTCACCAGGAGGTTTGGATTGGACTCGATTCTTGAAGCTGCTGGCGTAGCAGAAAGCATGGCATAAAGATTGTCGTGAAATCCGCCGATCTTCTCTCAAAATGCGAACTTTGCGGAACCGGTGCGTTTGGCTAGTTCCGTCGCTTTCGGATTGCCTCTTCATGTCGATCATGCTGTGGCTTTTCGTTGCGGGCAGTGGATGGTCGCTGCTGCTCGCGGATGGCGATACCGGGTGGCATATCCGCACGGGTGAATTTATCCTGGACACGAGAACCGTTCCGTACCGGGATCTGTTCTCGTTTTCACGGGCCGGCGCCGAGTGGTTTTCCTGGGAGTGGCTGTCCGACGTTTGCTTTGCGCTGGCGCACCGGATGGCGGGATTGAAAGGCGTGGTTCTGGTTTGCGGGATCATGATTGCGGCGGGCGTCACCGTTCTGTTTCGGCATATGATTTGGCGCGGCGCCAACATTCTCGCGGCGCTGATTATTACGCTGCTCGCCATGGGCGCTTCGAATCTCCACTATCTCGCCCGGCCGCACGTTTTCACGCTGCTATTGCTCGCGATCTCGGCCTGGATTATCGACCTGGACCGCCGGCGGGAGACGCGGTGGGTATGGGTTCTGGCACCCGTCGCCGCTCTCTGGGCCAACCTCCACGGCGGATTCCTGGCGCTATTTGTCCTGCTGGGCTGCCTAATCCTGGATTCGCTCACCTGCCGCCGTAAACTGTTGCGCTACGGTGGGCTTGCACTCGCCTGCGCGGCCGCGACACTTCTCAATCCGTACGGCTGGCGCCTTCACGCCCACATCGCGCGGTATCTTACTTCGGATTGGATTTTGCGCTCGGTGGCGGAGTTCCAATCGCCGTCGTTCCGCTCCGAGGGTCTGATTTATTTTGAAATTCTGCTGTTCGCGGGCCTTGGGCTGACGACCGTCTTGATAGCCAAGAGGCGGTTTTATGAAGCGCTGCTATTGTTGTTCTGGTCGCAGGCGGCTCTCCGCTCGGTGCGTCACGTGCCAATTTATGTGTTGGTAGCGGCGCCAATCCTGGCCTCGGAATTTACACTGCTCTGGGACAGGCTGACGGCGTCCCGGGCGAAACGCTCGACGTTGGGAATTCTACGGGACGTATTCGACGATTTTCCGCAGCACTGCCGCCGAACCAGTACGTGGCCCTTGATTTTATGCGCCATGCTGGCGCTCGGGCCATGGATGCAAGATTGGCCGAAAGACTTTCCAGGCGTTAAATTCCCCGTAGCCGCGCTGAATTCCAATAATGCGCTGTTGTTGGGACGCCTGCGGGGAGACACGCGGCTGCTCACGTCGGATCAATGGGGCGATTACTTGATCTACCACGTGTATCCGCAACGGCGTGCGTTTCGCGTGTTTGTGGATGGCCGCAGCGACTTCTACGGTGAGCCGATCGGCAAAGACTATCTGGATTTGATGAACGCGCAGGCGGGTTGGCAAGGAATTATGAAGCGGTACGGCTTCAATCTAGCGCTGGTCCCGGCAAGCTGGCCGTTGTCGGAGCTGCTGAAGGGCGATTCCGGGTGGAGGGCAGGCTACCACGACGCACTCGGGACTATCTTCGAACGAGTCCGGTAACGCTACAGTTCTGCCTAAGGCTTCGCCTCGAAGATGAGGTTTAAGGGCGTCTGCGCCGCTCGCCGGAAGTGTGTAAAGCCTCCCAAGGTGACTACGTCGCGCAATCTCCGCTCTCCCGCCGCCTGTGCGCCCAACGCAGTGCTAACCTCCTGGGCTAATGAAGCCGGGACGCACAATAACGTCGATGCGGAGTAAGACACGCGGCCTATCGGATTGTGATTCGCCTCCGTGGCGTCTTCCGCATAGGGTTCCACGATCATCCACGTGCCTTCCGGGGCAATCGTCGACCGAATGTATCGAGCTACTCCCGCCGGATCTCCCATATCGTGCAGGCAATCGAAGAACGCGATGAAATCCGTAATCCTTGCCGGGAAACGCTTTTGCCGACGCAACCTCGAACGTGATGCGCTCACGCCTTCGCCATCAGAATCGTCGACGAGCCAAGCCCGCAGCCTATGTCGGCGATCTTCGCGCCCCGCGGCAATTTTTCTTCCACGCCGTCGAGAGCGGGAATCTAACTCTTGATCAAATTCGCGATGTAATTGGGGCGAAAAATTCGCTCGGTGCCGTGATAGAGATCGTGATGATGCTCGCGCCAGCCGACTCCTTTGCCCGTGCGAAACGCTTGCTCGATTTTTTCGGCGTCATGGAAGCACGCCGAAGATAATCTGAAACGCGCCGGGCAGATACGCGGGGCTGTCGTCGACGGCCAGCGCGAACGCCTGTTC
>JALYXS010000513.1 GCA_030946965.1 Acidobacteriota bacterium | reverse complement strand
CTCCTAGACCGCGCAGCCGCCCGGACATCAGACCCATCACGAAGCGCGCTTTTTCGCGCACGGCATCGGGAGAGATTTCCCCTCGGCGAACGACATCGTGAGCGTCGAGCGATCCTTCGGGCAACTCGCCGGCTCCGGCCACGATGAACGTTTTGGCTTTCGTTTGCGACGGAATCGTGTAGCTGAATCCGTAGAGCGACGGCGTGGACGGCGCGCGAATGACGGGGGCGATATTAGTGCGCGCAACCGGATTGACCCCGTCCTGGAAAATTCCCCATTCGCCGAGCACGCGAACATAGCCGGCGTTGAAATCGCTAAATCCCCGGAAAGTGAATGGCCGCGGGGAGCGTAGTTCAATGCCGCACAACGCTTGCAGCGGACGATCGACTCCGGCGAGGTGCTGTTTAACGCGCTCGAAACCGGGGTCGAGTGGAAGGGGCCGATGGAACCGGACATGCACGATCTCAAAACCTTCGTGGGCGACCGTGCCTGCCGAATACGGATCTATCCCGCGCAGGAACGAATAATTACCCTTCGGATTGGAAAGGAGACTGATACTCACTCACCTTCTTGAGTGTTCGATTCAATCCGCTTCCAGCACCGAACCAGCGGCGATTTCAGCATGTCCGATATGGTAGCGCAGACCATCGCCAGACCGGGGGGCGGCCCGCGCGGCTAATTTGACAGGGTGCCAAGTCATCGCATATCATCGTCGCAATCGCGTCGCAATCGCATCTCGATCGCGATATGCCCGTTGGAGGACATATGAATTCACGCCGGCAATTCTTGACTGCTGGAGCGGCAGCGGGCCTTCTGACTGCCATTAATGGCCGCGCCGCGCGATCGACTTCGAACGAGTTTCCGTACACGGAGTTGGAAGCGCGCATCGCGCGGCACGACTTTCGCGACATCACCAAAGATGTTTTACCGACACCTTGCATGGTGGTCGCTCTCGATTTGTTCGAGCAAAATCTCGCTACCATGGCGAACCAGGCCAAGGCGAGCGGCATTAACGTCCGCCCGCACGTCAAGATTCACAAGAGCGTCGATGTGGCGCGCCGGCAGGTTGCGAAAGGCGCAATCGGGATCACGTGCGCAACGATCGCCGAGGCGGAATTGATGTCGGGCGGCGGAATCAAGAACGTGTTGTGGACCAAGCAGCCGGCGAGCGTCAACAATATTTCGCGCGCGATCGCGCTCTCGAAGAAGGACCCGACGTTCATGTTCGTGGCGGACGATCCGACGGTCGTCGAGTGGGTGGAACAGGCCGCCGCGGCCAACAATGCGCGGCCGCGGATCGCAACCAGTGTTTTCGCGGGATTGACACGTCAGGGCATCGCGGGCGGCCAGCCGGCTCTCGACCTTTCCCAAAAGATAGCCGCTTCCAAGCGTCTCAAATTCGAAGGGTTCATGGCTTATTCCGGAAACGCCGCGCACACGCACGGGTGGGAGGCGCGACGGAAGAAATCGGCGGACGATCTGGTTCCCGTTCGCGAGACCGTTGAGATGGCGAACAAGGCCGGGCTGCCCGTTAATATCGTCAGCGGCGGCTCGACCGGGACTTACAATATCGACAAAGACAACGGCCTTACGGAGCTAGAGGCTGGTTCCTACGTGTTCATGGATACGGCTTACTTCGCCATAGGCGGGAAAACGGACGAACACGTTTACTCCGATTTCAAAGGCGCGCTCACCGTGCTTACGACAGTGGATAGCAAACGCCACAAGGATCAGGCCACGGTCGACTATGGGAATAAGGCGATGCTGCGCCCCACCGACAAGGTAAAAGGCATGCCTTGGATTGAGGTGGAGCCGCAAGGAGCCGAATACGGGATTCTCAAATGGAAGGACGGGGACCGCGATCTGAAAATCGGCGAACGCGTGGAACTGTACTGCACCAATCTCGATACAAGCACGAATTGCTACGACCGCTATTATGTTGCGCGCGGTGAGCAGATCGTGGATGTGTGGCCCATTATGGGGCGCGGCGGTTCGGCGCAACGGTAATTACCAGATTCTTCGAACTCCATATCGCTCGAATACGGAGTCGCGCGACACAACGCTCAAATCGTTCTCAAGCGATTGGGCAATTAGGAGGCGGTCGAAGGGGTCGCGGTGATGCCACGGAAGTTTAGCCGTCCGCGCGATGTGCCGGAAGCCAATCTCCAGTTGCGAGAAGCCGTTCAGCAACATCTGTTCGGGGATATAGCGCTCGAAGGTTCCCGGCAGCTTGAGCTTTCCCAGGCTCACTTTGATCGCCATTTCCCAAATGCTTGCCAAACTTAGAAAACATTCTTCCCGCCCTATCGACCGGCGCGCGGCACGCGATAGATCCTTGGCATCCTCGCACCACCAGAGAAAGGCGTGAGTATCGAGAAGAACCGCCATTAGCGGTAATCTTGAAAATCGTCCAGCGGTTGGTCGAAATCGGCCGCCATCCAGATGCCTTTCCCGGTCCCTGGCTCCCGCTTCGCCGGCTTAATAGGAACGATCTTCACCACGGGCTTATTCTCCTTGGCCACAATTACTTCCTCCCCGAGCATGGCCTTCTGAACCAGCTCGGAAAACCGTGTTTTTGCCTCGGCAATGTTTAATTGACTCATGATGGTCACATTATACGACTATCTTGCCGGATGGCGCAACACCAGCCCGCCGGTCTCTTTCGTGAAACGCCCATCGTCGATTTCCAACTTCCCGTTCACGATGACGTACGGCATCCCCGTGGGGAACGAAAGCGGCTTCTCGAACGTGGCCGTATCCTGAATCTTCCCGGGATCGAACACCAGTAGATCCGCGGCCATGCCCGGGGCGATCCGGCCGCGATCGTAAAGCTGCAAAAAGTTCGCGGGCAGGGAACTCATTTGCCGCACGGCTTGCTCCAGTGTAATCACTTTCTCTTCACGCACGTACTTCGCCAGCACGCGCACGAACGATCCGAACGCACGCGGATGCGCATTGGTCGCGGTGCGAATGTTCAGCGGCTCGGAATCCGTGCAAACGCTCACCCACGGCGTCCGCAGCGCGATACGCTTCTGCTCTTCGTTCATGCTCTTGGGATTCACGTTCACCTCGCCCGACTGCACCAGGTCGAAGAATGTATCCCACTCGTCTTCCTTGCGCATGGCGGCGATTTGCGCGATCGATTTGCCTTCGTAACTCTTATCGATTCCGGGTGCGACGCTCGCCACCAGAACGTTGTCCCAGTTCTTGCCAACGTGGCGGTACCAATTCTCCCAATTGGATGTCGTTTCAATCTCGCGCCGCAACTTCGCGCGCACCGGGGCGCCGGAAAGCGTTTGCAAGAACGGCTTCGCGCCGCCGGAAAAGTAACTTGGGTTGATGAACGAGCTGAGGCCGATGCCGTTGCGAACGTAGGGATAAATATCGGCGGTAACGTCCAGACCGCGCCGCCGCGCGCTTTCGATCAATGCGATCGCGTCTTGGATCAGCGGCCAATTCTCTTCGCCCGCGGCCTTCAGGTGGAATACGTGCGAAGGTATGCCCGCCGCCTCGCCGATGTGAATCGTCTCGCGAATGGCGTCGAGCACCTGATTGCTCTCGTTCCGCATGTGGCTCATATAGACGCCGCCATACTCGCCCACGACCTTCGCCATCGCGACCAGTTCTTCCGTCTTGGCATAGGCGCCAGGCGGGTAGATCAGGGCCGTCGAGAGACCGACCGCTCCATCGCGCATCGCTTGAGCGACCAAATTTTTCATCTCGACCATTTGGGCGGGCGATGGCGTGAGATTCCTTTCGCCGATAACGGCCAATCGCACCTGGGCCGCCCCGACGTTGTGGATCGCGTTCACGGCGATACCCTTGCGCTCGAGCAGCGCGAAGTACTCGGCAAATGTGCGCCAGCGGAGTTCGCCGGGCGAGCGCGCGGTGCGCTTATTTTGTGGCGCTTGCGACGTGCCCTCACCCGCGAGCAGCGTGGTGATCCCCTGCCGCAACTTGCTTTCGGCGCTCGCGGGATCGTCAAGCAGCGGCAAACTCGACGCGCCCATCATATCGATGAAGCCGGGTGAGACCACTTGATCATGGATCTGGATCGTCCGGCGCGCGGTGCGCCCGGCGAGCGTGCCTATTTCGGCAATGCGCCCGTTACGGATTCCGATGCCGGCGCGATACCACGGGTTACCCATGCCGTCCACGATCCGTCCGCCGGCGACGATTAAATCGAAGTCCCGTGCCAGTGAAGCGCTCGCAAGCAGTGGTAGAAACGCCAGCGTCAACCCGATGGATTTCATCGCGTATCCTTTCGCTACTTCAAAATTTGCCACAAGTTACTGTAGCCGTCCGTCCACGGCCGTAGTCCTGGGCGTTCCGGAATGGCCGTGCTTTTTCCTCGCAGCAGCGGCGTGTCGAAAAATCCTGGGCGGCTGGTGACCAGCACCCAATCGGAGGAAAAGATCACCTCGCTTTCCGACTCCTGGTTGACCACCAGGCGGGCCTGCCTGGCGACGCTCTCAGCTCCCAGTTGAACCACGGGCGCGAGATCCAGAAACTTGTTCGAAACGTGAATCGCCAGAACGCCATCCGGCTTCAAATGCCGCCAGTAGAGCGCAAAGGCTTCGCGCGTGAGCAGATGGACGGGAATGGCATCTCCCGAAAAGGCGTCGATGGCCAACACGTCAAATTGACGATTCGGCTCGCGTTCGAGCGAAAGCCGCGCATCGCCCAGCGAGACATCGAGCCGGGCGGGGCAGTCGTGCAGAAAGAAGAAGTCGTGCCGCGCGATCTTGAGCACGATGGGATTTATCTCATACATGCGGTAGTGGTCGCCCGGCCTGCCATAGGACGCGAGCGTGCCCGTTCCCAAACCGGCTACGCCAACGTTCATCGGGTTGCCGCTTTGCAATTCACGGATCGCCAGGCCCACGCCCGACGTAAATCCGTAATAAGTGGTGGGCCGGCGGCGCAGTTCGGCTTCGAGAAACTGCTCGCCATGGTTGATGGTTCCGTGCGTAAGCTGGCGGGTTGGCGGGACGGACCCCGAACCCGCCGAATCGTTCACCCGCAGCGCGCCGTAGAAATTGCGCGCGAGCACCCGCGCGCCCTTGACGGCGTTGTAAGAATCTCTCGCCAGATAGAAGATGAGTACGCAGGAGAGCGCGGCGCATGCGAACCAGACGACGTCGCGCCGCCGCGTTACACAGAGGATCAGCAGCGCGCAGGCGCCGATCGCGATCGGAAATTCGTAGAAGGCGTTGAACGCGCCGGGGGCAAACCACGCGACGAACAGACCGCCGGCCGCGCCGCCGGCCGAGCACATCAGATAGAAAGAAGTCAGCCGTTCCGGCGCGGGTTTCAGGCGCGCGAGTTCGCCATGGCACACCATGCAGCAGACGAAAAGGCAGATGGCGAAGAGTGGAACGGCGACGCGGATCTCGCCGATAATCGCTTTATCCGAAATGGCGTAAGCCATCGACCCGATCGCCACCGCGAACAGTCCCAGGAAAATTTGACGGCGGTACCAACGGGAGCTTTCGAAGCACAGGATAAAGCTGAGCAGATATAGCGTAAGCGGTAACACCCAAAGGAACGGAATCGCCGCTATGTTCTGCGACATGTGGTTTGTCACGGCGAGCAATAGGGCCGACGCCGCAGCCGCGAGCGAGAGCCATAGTAGCTGCAACGTCCAGCGGGAATTTCTCTCTGGAGCTTGGCCCGTCGAGGCCGTAGGGAAATTTTGGCCGCCTCGGGATCGCCACGCCGTCCAGCCGCAGAACGCCAGAAAAACGAGATAGCATCCGGACCAGGCCCAGGCTTGCTGCCGGGTGGTCATGTACGGCTCCGTCAACACCGGATAGCTCAGCAGACCCAAAATGGAGCCGGTGTTCGACAACGCGAAAAACCGGTACGGCAGCATGCCTTTGCCGTCGCGGGCGAACCAAGCCTGCAGCAATGGACTGGTCGCCGAAAGAAGCAGGTAGGGCAGCCCGATGGTAGCGGCCAACAGTCCAAAAATGCGCAATAGCGGTTCGTCCATGCCGGCCGGCTTCCACCATGCGCTGGGGATAACCGGAAGGGCGAGCAGGCTTAGACAAAGCAGAGTAATGTGTCCGGCGGTCTGTTGGCGCGGCGTCAAAGAGCCGATAGACCAATGTGCATAGAGATAGCCCAGTAACAGAGCGATCTGGAAGAACAGCATGCAGGCGGTCCAGATCGCGGCCGAGCCTCCGAACCAGGGAAGGATTGTCTTGGCGATTAAAGGCTGGATTTGGAATAGCAGAAATGCGCTCAGAAAAATGGTGAGCGCGTACGTAACGGACGAGTTCTTGGCGTGGAAATTATCGATAGGCGGGAACGCCCGTGACTCGTTCACCGATAACGAGGGCGTGAATGTGGTCGGTCCCCTCATAGGTCTTAACCGTTTCGAGATTGCATAGATGACGCATTATAGGAT
>JALYXS010000493.1 GCA_030946965.1 Acidobacteriota bacterium | reverse complement strand
TAACTTGAGCAAAATGGACCAAGCGCTATTCGAAGGTTTCGTGACGCGCGATCCGCTGGGCTTCTTCCTGGTGGGTCCGCCCGATTCGCTCGAGCAGCGCGGCTATTTCAGCGAGACCATGTTCCGGGAGTTTGCCACATTCCTGATCGAAAAATACGACGCGATCGTGGTTGACGCGGGTAAAGCGATTTCGGATGAAGTGGTGATGAGCGCCTGCCAGGTCTCGGCGGCGATTTTCATGGGCGTCAACCAGGATTTTCCTTCGGTTCGCAATGCCCAGCGCTACATTACGCTACTGATGCGGCAGGGTTTCAGCCAGGACCAGATCAAGGTGGTCGTGAACCAATATCAGAAGAAGGCCGGCTCGCAGCATGCTAGCCTGGAGCAAATACAGCACACCCTCAATCAACCGGTATTTTTTGGAATTCCGAGTTCCCCGGTGATGCTGGCCTCCGTCAATAAGGGCCGCCCGATGGTCGCCGACCGGCAAGCGGCGGGCGATCAAGACCGCGTGTTCCGCAGTTTCGTGGACAAAGCGACGGGCGCTAAACCAACCGGGACGAGTGCCGCCGCGAAAACGGCGTAAAGGAATCGGCTTATCACATGGGTTCACGCACGATAGCACGCCCCGGCACCGGGGCTGATCGCTGGTTCGAAATCAAAAGTCAGGTTCATCACAAGCTTCTGAACGCGCTCACGCCGGAACAGTTGAAGTCTCTCAACAAAGAGAGCGTGCGCGGCGAAATTGGAAACGTAGTCGAAAAACTGATTGTCGACGGCGGCGTGCCGATGACGATGGCGGAACGCGAGCGCGTCATCGAGGAGATCCTCGATGAAGTGTTCGGACTCGGGCCGCTGGAGCAGCTTTTGAAAGATCCGACCATCAGCGACATCATGGTCAACGGCTTCGATAACGTCTATATCGAGCGCGCGGGGCGCATTGTCGAGACAAATGTTCGTTTCAAAGATCAGGCGCATCTTCGCATGATCATCGACCGGATCGTTTCCGCGGTGGGCCGCCGGATCGACGATTCATCGCCGATTGTCGATGCGCGTTTAGCCGACGGTTCCCGCATGTGCGCGGTCATTCCGCCGCTTTCGCTCATCGGGCCAGTGGTTTCGATCCGGCGCTACGGAAAAAAACTGCTCACCACCGAAGACCTGCTCAAAAACGAAACGTTCACGACGGGCATGCTCGATTTCATGAGCGGTTGCGTCGAAGCGCGGTTGAATATCGTAATATCCGGCGGCTCGGGTTCCGGCAAGACCACGATGCTCAACACCATGTCCCGATTCATTCCCGAAGAAGAACGTATCGTGACGATTGAGGACACCGCCGAATTGCAACTGCAACAGTCGCATGTGGTTCGCCTCGAGACGCGGCCGATGAATATCGAAGGCGCGGGCGCGATTACGCAGCGCGACCTGGTGATCAACACATTGCGCATGCGGCCCGACCGCATTATCGTCGGCGAATCGCGCGGGGCTGAAGCTTTGGATATGTTGCAGGCGATGAACACGGGCCACGACGGATCCATGACCACGGTTCACGCGAACGCGCCCCGCGATGCCTTTTCGCGCCTCGAAACAATGGTTATGATGGCGAGCCAGCACGTTCCCGACAAAGTCATACGGCAGCAGTTGGCTTCGGCAATCAACATCGTCGTTCATGCCGCGCGCATGAGCGATGGAACCAGAAAAGTGACGGGGATCGCGGAAGTTATGGGCGTCGCGAACGATCAAGTGGAGATGCAGGACATCTTCGCATTCGAGCGCACCGGTATCAGTCCGCGTGGCAAAGTCGTCGGAAGGTTCCGCGCGACGGGCAATCAGCCGCTGTGCCTGGAGCGGCTGAAAGGTTTTGGCATTCATCTTTCGAAATCGATTTTCCACGAAGAGCACGAAGTGAAAGACAGGTAGGCCCATGTTTTTATTTTTCGCGTTCCTGATTTTCTCCGCGGCGCTTTTCGGCACGGCTTGGTACATCTGGTCGGTTCCCCAGCAGGAGGATTCGCGCGTGGTGGCCGGCCGGTTGCGTGAATTGCGGACTCAAAGCCGCTCGAAATCGAAGCAGGCTCCCGACCTCCTCCGGCGCGAAAAGCGCGGCAACTTCGCGGTTCTCGGCGACTTGGCAAACTGGATCGGGATTTTGCGCCGGTTGCAGCAGTGGATCCAACAAGCCAACTTGAAATACCGCGCCGCGGACGTTTTCGCGCTTAGTCTGGCGCTCGCCATCGGATCGTATTTCCTGATGGGCATTTTCGGAGTGCACCTTTTTTTACTGCGCCTGCTATTCGCCGCGCTTCTGGGGTATGGTCCCATCTTCTACATCCGGCGAATGCGCGCCCGGCGTCTGAAACAGTTTGAAGAAAATTTGCCGGACGCCATCGATTTGTTCACGCGTACCATGCGCGCCGGCCACAACATTCATAGCGGCCTGGAAACTATCTCGACCGAAACTTCCGACCCGATCCGGATGGAATTCCGCAAGATCATGGAAGAACTCGCGCTCGGTTCTCCCATCGAAGCCGCCTTGCACGGCCTTGGCGAGCGCATCCCGCTGATCGACTTGAAGTTTTTCATCACCGGCTTGATCCTTCAAAGGCAGACGGGTGCGAACATGGTGAGCGTTCTTGAAAATCTTTCGACTCTGGTGCGCGAACGCCTGAACATGGCCGCCAAGATGAAGGCGCACACCGCGCAGCAACGCTTCTCGGCGGGACTTTTGTGCCTGATGCCCATTGTCGTAGGCATTGGCTTCTGGATTCTGAAGCCCGATTACATCGCGCTGCTTTACACGGACCCGACTGGCAGCAAGTTCCTGACCTACGCGATTATTTCCGAGATTGTCGGCATTCTGATTATTCGCAAGTTGGCCAATGTTAAAGCTTAGTTACAGGCGTTTTCCATGTTGACGGGACTCATCTTTTTTCTATTTGCCTTTGCCACTATCGCCACTTTGATCTGGACTGGTTTTCAGGTTTTTGAAAACAAGGAAGATCCGTTGGGCGACCGCCTCGAAGAATTGCAAACCAGCGCCATGGTAACGAGCGCGCGCGCGCCCAGGCGCAAGGGCGGCGGCGGAATATTGAATGGATTTCTGTACGTGGTAAGCGTGGTTCCGGGCGGGGAAGATTGGATTCGAGACAACGAGAAGCGCCTGAACCAAGCCGGTATCCGCGGCCAGCAGGCAATCGGTCTATACACCGTAATTGCCGCGTTGTTTATGGTGGGCCTGCTGGGCGGCATGTTGTGGGTGCAGCGAAACAACACGCCGGCGCAGATGCTCGGTGGAACTGTCGCGGCGTTTTTGATTGGCTTAATGCTGCCGCAGATGATTCTTGGACGGCTCGTGAAGCGCTACCGCAAGAAGTTGCAGGACGCGCTTCCCGATACCGTGGACCTCCTCGGAATCGTACTTGGCACTGGGCTTGCGCTCGATCAAGCCATGTCGCGCGTGAGCGACGAAATGCAGCATATCTATCCGGGATTGGCGAACGAATTTTACACCGTGGTGATGCAGGTGCGCGCGGGCCAGGAGCGTAGCGTGGCGTTTCAGCAGCTCATCCGCCGCACGGGAATCGAGGATATCAAATCGCTGTCGGCGATGATTGTGCAGAGCGAGCGTTTCGGTACCAGCCTGGCGCAAGCGCTGAAAGTTTATGCCGACGCGTTGCGGACGAGGCGCCGGTTGCGGGCGGAAGCGGCGGTAGGGAAAGCGGGAATCAAGATGCTGTTTCCGATTGTAATTTTCATATTGCCGGTGCTCTTTGTAATTACGCTCGTGCCTGGAATGCTGAGCGTGCTACACGATTTGGAGACGTTGCGCGGGGGCAAATAGATTGAAGACCGGCAAATCGCCGCTCCTGCTAATACTTTGCGCGGGACTGGCTCAAGGCGCGGTGCAGCGAGACATCGAATACGGCCGCGTGCGGGACGAAATCCTGTTGATGGACGCGACGATACCCAAAGGGGATGGCCCGTTCCCGGCGGCCATTCTGGTGCATGGTGGCGCATGGGTTGCGGGCGATAAGCAAGCCGCATTCGAACCGATCGAGCAGACTCTCACCGGCGCCGGCTTCGCGACGTTCTCCATCAATTACCGGCTCGCTCCGAAGTATCTGTTCCCAGCGGCCGTCCATGACGTGGAGCGCGCGGTGGCATTCGTGATTAAGAACGCCGCGATGTACAAGGTCGATCCAGATCGCGTCGTGTTAATCGGCGAATCGGCAGGCGCGCAACTTGCCGAAATGGCGGCCGTCGACAAATCGACAAAAGCCGCTGCCGTTGTAAGTTTTTATGCCCCAAGCGACCTATCGAGTCTGGTGAACTCGGGGACGGTGCCGGACGCCGTGCGGCAGATCACTGGCGATAGCCCCCTCACCGGCATCGTGCTGCGATCGTTGCGCCGGTTTTCACCGATTGAAAAAGTTCACAAGAATATGCCGCCAATACTGTTCATTCACGGAACCGACGATCATATTGTGCCCTTCGAAAGCTCCGGCCAGATGTGTGACCGCATGAAAGAAGTTGGCGCGTCCTGCGAAGTAATTCCCGTGACGGGCGGCGATCACGGGTTGGCTACCTGGGAATTCGACCCCCACATGCAGACGTACAAGAAATCGATGATTGCGTGGCTAAAGCGCACGCTCGGCTAGCACAACACCCTAATCTAGATGGAGATTGGGGTATACTGAGGTTTGCCATCTCTAAGCCATCTACAGGCCCTCGAAGCCGAGAGCATCCACATCATGCGGGAGGTTGTGGCGGAATTTGCCAATCCCGTGATGCTGTATTCCATTGGAAAGGATTCGTCGGTGATGGTTCGCCTCGCGCAGAAGGCGTTTCATCCCGGCAAGCTTCCTTTTCCCCTGCTTCACATTGACACGACGTACAAGTTCCGCGAGATGATTGCGTTTCGCGATGAATTCTGCCGCCAGATCGGCGCGCGGCTGATCGTCCACACCAACCGGCAGGCGATTGCGGATGGCGCAAATCCCTTTCGCATCGGAACCCAAAAATGCTGCGGGTTCCTCAAGACGCGTGCATTGCTCGATGCTTTATCCGATGGCGGCTACGATGCCGCGTTTGGCGGGGCGCGGCGGGACGAAGAGAAGTCCCGCGCCAAGGAGCGCGTGTATTCATTTCGCGATTCCTACGGGCAGTGGGATCCCAAGAATCAGCGTCCCGAACTGTGGAATCTCTACAACAGCCGGATGGACAAGGGCGAAAACATTCGCGTCTTCCCGCTTTCGAACTGGACGGAGCTCGATGTCTGGCAATACATCCACCAGGAGAATATTCCCATCGTTCCGCTCTACTTCGCGAAGCCCCGCACGATGGTGGTGCGTGGCGGATCGCTGATCCCGGTCGAGCAGGATATCCCGCTCTTGCCGGGCGAGCGGCCCGAAACGGTGATGTGCCGCATGCGGTCGCTGGGCTGCAGCCCATGCACTGGCGCTATTCATTCCAACGCCGATACGGTGCCGAAGATTATCGAGGAGATGATGCTGGTGCGGCGCTCCGAACGAGAGAACCGCGTGATCGACCACGACCAAGAAGGGTCGATGGAGATGAAGAAGCGCGAAGGCTATTTCTAAGGCGCGATCAATGCCGCCCGTTTCTAATCCATTCGTCCATCATCTTGACCAGGACGCCAAGCGCTTCATCGTTTTGCGCTTGAACCTCGGCGATCTTTTCGAACCGCTTTTCATTTTGCGCGAACCGCTCTTCAGTCTTCCGTTGCGAATCCTCGAAGACAGTTGTCAGTCCTTCCACTATTCCCAGCAGCTTCTCCAGCCTATCTTCCACACGGTCCATTCTGTCTCCCAATTCCATGATTCATTATTGATCGAAATACCCGTGGGTGCGAGATGACATCCGAGAAGGAACTGCTCCGCCTCTCGACGGCGGGCGGCGTCGATGATGGCAAGTCCACGTTGATCGGGCGGCTTCTCTACGATTCAAAGGGCATCTACGAAGATCAGATCGCCTCCATCCGCAAGGTCAGCACCAACGAAACCGCCGGGAAAATCGACTTTGCGCTGCTCACCGACGGGCTGCGGTCCGAGCGGGAACAGGGCATCACCATCGACGTCGCATATCGTTATTTTTCGACACCGAAGCGCAAATTTATTATTGCGGATACGCCGGGGCACGAGCAGTACACGCGCAACATGGCAACCGGAGCATCGACCGCGGATCTCGCTATCGTGCTGATCGACGCTCGTAATGGAGTGCTCGCGCAATCGCGCCGCCATGCTTACATCGCCTCGCTGCTGGGAATCAAGAATCTCGTAATCGCGGTCAACAAGATGGACCTGGTTGATTTCCGCGAAGACGATTTCGACGGAATCCGCGCGGAGTTTACCAGCTTCGCGCAGCAGCTTCACGCGACGCCTTACTTCATTCCGATCAGCGCTCTTGAGGGCGACAACGTCGTGCGCAAGAGCGAACGCACGCCGTGGTACTCGGGCGACAGCTTGCTCGAACACCTGGAAGCCGCGCCTGTGATGGCGAGCCGGGACCTCGCGCCCATGCGCTTTCCGGTGCAGTATGTAATCCGCCCGAATCTGGATTTTCGCGGCTATGCGGGCCAGGTGGCGTCCGGGATCATCCGGCCGGGCGACGCAGTGCTGGTTTTGCCGTCGGGGCGCACTAGCCGGATTGCCTCGATTGCAGCGTATGAGGGCGATCTGCCGGAAGCGTTCGCCCCCATGTCGGTCACCGTCGTTCTCGAAGACGAACTCGACATCGGCCGGGGAGACATGTTGGTGCCTCCCGTGCAGCCGGCGCAGGTGTCACGGCGGGTAGAAGCAATGTTGGTGTGGATGAATGCCAAACCGCTTGAAGCGAACCGGACTTATCTGGCGAAGCATACGACCCAACAAGTACAGGCCACGGTCACCTCGATCCGGCACCGCGTCAACATCAACACTTTGGCGCGCGAGATTACGGACCGGCTGGAGCTGAACGAGATTGGGGCGGTGGTCATCGAAACTCACCGGCCTTTATTTTTCGATCCATATGAAGAGAACCGCGCGACCGGGGCGTTTATCCTCATCGATGCGGTCACAAACGCAACGCTAGCGGCGGGGATGATCACTGGCCGCGAGATCACGGAAGGCGAACCGGCCGCGACCAACCAGGAGGTCCGGTTCGAAGCGAGCCGGGTGAGTCCGGCGGAGCGGTTTCTGCGGACGGGTCACTTGCCCGCGATCGTTGGCGTTGGCGATTCGGACACGGCGTATCAATTGGAACGGGAGTTGTTCGACCGCGGTTGCCTGGTGCAGGTTCTCGACGGCGGGGAGATTTCGACGGAGTGGGTGAGAGTGGCCATGGCGGCCGGATTGATTCTGATTTGTCCGGGACGGGTGGAGGAGTGGCGAGGGACTGTCGGCGGCGATCGCGCGGTAGAAGCCGCGGGGCTATCGGTGGCCGAGGTCTGCCGGTCGATGGAAGCCCGCGGGATTATTCGCGCGCGGCCAACGCCGCTCACGGGCGGAGAAGGAATCTAACTTAGTGAATTGTCCGCGTCTTGCGGTTCATGTAATCCATCAGCAAATATTGCCCTAAGTTATACGGCGTCGTGAAGTACGCCTTCCCGCGGCAGATCTCAGTAACCTTCTGCACGAATTGGATCAGCCCGTAATCGCTCGCCAGCATGAAAGTGTTGATGAGAATCCCCTGCTTCTTGCAGCGGTTTACCTCTTCCAGTGTCTTGCTGATTACCAGCGGATCGAGGCCAAATGCGTTGCGATACATGCGCCCGTCGTCGAGCGTGAGCGCGGAAGGCTTGCCGTCGGTGATCATCACGATCTGCCGCATGTCCTTGCGCTCCCGAGCTAGCAAGCGTTGCGCGAGGATCAATCCGTCGCGCGTGTTCGTATAGTAAGGCCCCACCTGCACGCGCGCCAGCTGGCTGATCGCAAGCTCTTCGGCGGAATCGTGAAACAGAACGCAGCGCAGGCTGTCGCCGGGATATTGCGTTTTGATCAGGTGCGCGAGGGCGAGCGCCACTTTCTTCGCCGGCGTGAAACGATCCTCGCCATAGAGGATCATGCTATGGCTGCAATCGAGCATGAGTACCGTCGCGCATGAGCTTTGGTATTCGCACTGATGCACGTGCAGATCGGAATATTCCAGATTGAGCGGAACCTGCGCGCCTTCCCGGCGGATGGCGGAAAAAAGCGTCTCGCTAATATCCAAATTCAGCGTGTCGCCGAACTCATATTGCCGCGACGATCCCGACGTCTCGACTCCGGTCGAAAGATCGCGCGTGTCATGGCGTCCGAAGCTCGACTTACCTAGCGATCCCAGCAGATCTTTCAACGTTTTGAAGCCCAGGAAGTCGAGAGATTTGTCAGTGACTTCGAATTTGGCCTGACTATCCGGCCCCACGCCGCCCTGGCCCGTTTGCGCCTGCGATGGATCGTCTTCCATCGAGATATGCCCCTCGTCCACCAGCTTCTGGACAAGCTGCTGGAGCAGTTGGTCCATCTGCTCTTGCGAGAGGCTTTGCAGCCGCTCCATCATCTGCCGCAACTGATCCTCGGGGAACAGTTCGCCGTTCTCAAGCGCCCGCTGGATCGCCTGCTTCAGCTCGTCCAGATTGTGCTCGTTGTACTCCGAAAACGGCATGTACTGCGAGTTGAAGCCGCTTTGCAGAAGGTAATCCGAAAGCGCTTTGAGCAGATCTTCGGTATCGATGCCGAAGTCGTCACCGGTGTAGCGGGAGTACTTGATCCACTTCATTGGGATCTCAATTGTATTGACGGCGGCGGCGCTCGCGAGGGTCGCGCGGATCGGGTTCTTCCACCTCGCGGCTCTTCGGTTCACGCTCGCGTTTCTTCTCTTCCGAACCGAATCCACGCTCTTCGCTGCGGCTGATGCGGCGGTGGGCGTAGAGACCTTCGAGGATAAACTCGGCCGCCGAAGCGCGGGCGGCATCCGGCTCATTCTCGCTCAAGCCGAGCGCGCGAACTTTCTCCATGAGTCCCTGAATCGGCGAAAGCTCGCTGACCATGGTGGCGGAATCGGCCGTGTCGTCAAGCTTCAGATTGCCGCCCATATCGAACCATTTGATCACCGGCGCCACGTTCACGCCTTCGAAATATTTGTCGTATATCTTGCCGACGGATTGCCGGATCAGCTCGCGCGCGACTGCGTCGCCGCCCTTGAGTTCGCCTTCATACTCGAGCTCGAGCTTGCCGGTGATCGAGGGCAGTGCCGCGTAGATATCGAGTACGCGCGGAACAATCACCGATTCGCGATTCCGCAGCGCGCGCCGCTCCGCGTTTGAAACGACATTTTCGAGAACCGAAATGGGAAGCCTTTGCGACACGCCGGAGCGTTTATCGATGCGCTTGTCTTCGCGGGCGCCGAACGCCAACTGTTCGACAATTTCGCCGATGTAAGCCGGCACCCGAGTTTCAAAAGGCGATTCGCGCTTCAACCACGCTTCCTGATTCGTAATCGCGATGCCGTGCTCGATCGTCGCGGGATAGTGAGTGCGAATCTCGCTTCCGATACGGTCTTTCAATGGCGTGATGATCTTGCCGCGCGCGGTGTAGTCTTCGGGATTTGCCGTAAAGACGAGCAGCAAATCGAGCGGTAAACGCACCGGGTAGCCTTTAATCTGGACATCGCCCTCCTGCATGATGTTGAACAGGCCGACCTGGATTTTTCCGGCGAGATCGGGCAGTTCATTGATGGCGAAGATCCCTCGATTAGCGCGCGGGACCAAGCCATAATGCACCGTCAACTCGTCCGAAATATCCTGACC
>JALYXS010000490.1 GCA_030946965.1 Acidobacteriota bacterium | reverse complement strand
CGCCGCCGCGGCGGAGAATAGCAGGAATCTTCTTCGAGAGGCAGACATGAGCTACACGCCATTATACGTAGCGCGCTCAAATGCACTTCAGGCAGATCAGCTCATTGCCAAGGTGCTCCGCGCGGCCTTCTTCGGTGATTACCCAAGGCCGGTTAACCCAAGGTGGATTATGCCGCATGTGCTGCGCGTGGCCACACTCCAGGTCCGCGACCCAATCGCGATTCTCGTCTTGGTGAAAGCCGACTATCCGCCGTTTCACGTTTCCGCGATCACTTCCGGCGGATCACGATTTTCTCGACCGATGCATTGTCGTAATCGTCCATCACGCGAACGGCGATGGTGTGTTCACCGGCTGCTAAAGCGGGCATAGCGAAATTGTAATCGAGCGCCAATGAATCCGAAAGTTTCGTCACGGGATCTACCATGGTCCACTCGCCGCCATCAATCGAATACTCCGCATTTTTGATAACGCTCAACGCGTCGGCGGCTCTCCAGTGAAGGCTCGCGCCTTCGTTCCGCAGATCCGTAATTCGGGGAGGAGTATTGTCGATCAGGAATACGTTGCTCTCCTTCCGGGTTTCAAGCGCTTCGGCGGGCGTGTTCCCCGGTGCATCGGTAGCGGTAATGCGCAAGCGGTATTCGCCGTCGGGAAACGCGGTGGAGTCGAAGCTGAAATACCGATGCGGCGTTTTCTGTTTCAGCGGCTTCCAATCGGATTCCTTCACGCCGCGAATCTCGATATCGTATGCCAAAATGTCGCCGTTCTCATCGGAGGCTGACCAGCGAGCGCCGGTCCAACCCTTGGCGAATTGCATGGTCGAAGGCGTCGTGTCCGAGGAGATGCTAACCAAAGGCCGTTTCCCGATAGCAGGCAGGCTGATCGAAGGCGTCGAGGACGGCGTCAATGTTACGGCGGACGGGGCGAAATGGTAATTCGCGGCCGTGATCTCAATCTCTTCGATATGGGGCGCCACGTTGCGCGGCAGATAAGCCGCCTCAACCGAATCGAGATTAGGAGAACTACTTCCCGCGGCGGCGAGGGTCAAAGTGGCGCGCCATTGCAGAAATCGCGCCGGCGGCGAGGCGATGCGGCCACCCCGCGGCTCCGCATTGGACTTAGCACGGGGTTCAACAATCGGCGCGGACCAGGCGCTCCAATTGTTGTGCGGCCGATCCAGATTCCCGCTACGCGTCTCAATCGTAAGTGAGCCGCCGTTGAGTTCCCCCTGAGCCGCCGCGCGCCCCCACAAGGCGAATCCGCCAGCGTCGAAAACGTCGCTCTCCAAGATGCCTTTGCTTTCTAGCGCCGGGCCGAATTGATAAATTTTTCCAACATTGCCGGTAGCCGCGTAGAGCGAGCCGTCCGGCGCGGATTGCAGCGCGGTGATCTGGTTTGACGACACTCTGAGCAGCGCGGTGTAGAGCGAACTGGTATCGATGCGGTAAAGGACGCCCTTGTTGCCCGAACCCAGCAGCACGCGATTTTGCGCGTCGAATGCAATCGCGTAGACCACATCCTGATTGCCGCTCCACATTTTCTCTGGGTAGCCGCCGGGGTGGATACAGTATACGTCCGTGCTGCCCGACGCCGGAGCAGATCGCGGTAATGACGAGGGCGCCGGCAGTGTAGGCTCGGAAGGCGAGGGACGCAAGGGAGCAGCCGCAACGGTTACGGAGATCGCCGAAGTGGGCGTCAAGACAGGCAGCGATGGCGTCGAAACTGGCGAAGAACTCTGCTTGCCGCCAACTCCTGCCGCGTATATGGAACCATCCGGCGCGACAGCTAGCGCGGTGATTTCCTTCTTGCCCATTTCATACAGCACGAAACCTTCGGCCCGGGCGTCGACGCGGATGATGAGGCCGCCCGGATCGGTTCCGGCAATCAGATTCCCTTGCCGGTCGAAGATCATGGACCGGATATGGGTTTCATCGCTCTTGAAAAAAACGGCGCCTTTTCCGTTCGGCGATACGCGATGAATCTCCCCGGCGTCGCCCGTTGCGATGTAAAGATTGTCGGTGCGGTCGAAAGCCATGGCCCAGATATATTTCTGCTTGGGATCGTAGAACTGCTCCGATTTCCCGCCGGCGGAGACCTTGTAAACCTTGCCGTCCGGCGACGTTCCCACGAAAACGTTGTCCTTGCTGTCGATTGCGATGGCATGAACTTCGAGCGCGTCGAAATCGGCGATCTTTTGGCCGCCAGCCGCCGTAGCCCGAAATAACTTCGCGCCCGGGCCGCCGCCCGTGTAGAGATTGCC
Source organism: Acidobacteriota bacterium (assembly GCA_030946965.1). GTDB lineage: Bacteria > Acidobacteriota > Terriglobia > Bryobacterales > Bryobacteraceae > JALYXS01. Next base: position 8,131 of record JALYXS010000490.1, on the reverse strand, counting down.
TTTCGAATCTCGCGCCAAAGCCCAGAGATAAGCCGATGAGGAGTCGAAGCGCTCGACAGATTTTGGCGCGAGCGTAACGCGGCCGTCGCTGCGCAAAGAGAGATTATGTAGATTGCCTTTCTCGAAGTCCGAATAATCCGTTTGAACCCAGGTGCGGGTGGCGCCCGCAAAGCAGATCGGGACAGTGATGGCAAGACCGGCCAATAACTTTGAGAGAGTCTTCATGATTGCGCGCGGGCCGCTTACGGCCGCTACTTAATCGACAGCTTCAGCGAGTAGCTGCCGCTGATTACATAGTCGAATGGAATCGAAGTCTGCTCCGTCGCGCTTTCGGGCGAAGTTACCATCGATCGGTTGAACGCGCGGCCCGCCTGCATTACATTTAAGATCGACGAAGGCAGACTCGGCAAGGTTTTGTCGTCATAGTACGCCGTGGGGGACGCTTCGAGCATCGAAACGTAAAGCTTGTTATTGCTCCGCTCCTGATTGATCAGCGAAACGGTCTGGGGGATGTCGATGTAGCGGTTCTGGGCGAACGCCATGCTCTGCATCCGGTTCAGCGTCTCGGCGTCGCTCAACAAAATGCGATGATCGCCTTTACCAAGGCCCGGCGGGACCTTGATGTTGAAATCGCGTTCGAGCCGTTCGCCGCGCCAAGGCCGCAGGAACACTTTCACCGGTACGGTTTCGCCAGGCCGCACATCGCTCGAAGCTACCCAGGCATTCTCGATGGTCGCAACGCGACGTTCCGGCAATAGATCCACCGAAACGGTCACCCGCGTCAGCTTTGGCGTATCGACCGCGTTCAAATACAGACGATTGAATTTATCGCCCCACCACCCGGCAAGCAACATCGGCGCGGGCATTGGCATGTCGCCGGCCGCCTGCATCGTGTTCAGATCGAGACTCGAGTGGCCGTCGAGTTCCACTTTGCCGGCGAGCCGGTAAGTGGCCTCTTCCCGAAACTCGTTCAGACCCGAGATGGAATTATAAAGCGTCATCATCATCAGGTACGGAGTCCATTTCTGCTGCTGAAAAATATTGAAGTGCAGCGTCCGTTCGCCGCGCACGTTGTTACCTTCGCCGAAGGAACGGACTTTCACCGCGACCGGAATCATCGGCGACTCCTCGCCTAGGACGCCCATGATGCCGCTATGGCGGTCCTGATGAAGTGAGCCGACGATCTCCGTCGCGTTGGCGAATTTATTGGGCTGGAAGGCGGAGGAAAGGACCATCAACACCTCGCCCTTGCTCATCGGCATGTCCACGGGTCCGAGATTGAAAAAGGGATGCCCGAAGGCGAGAACACGGTGGCCATCGTTATAAGTGACGGTGCCAAGCCCGGTGATGCTCATGTCGCCCGAAACCAGCACGCCCGCGACGGAATCTCCCGGCTGTAGCGCGTTGCGCCAGCCTGGACCGGGTTTCGCGCTGTTCAAAGCGCTGCCCGCGCCGCCCGCGACGGTCGCAATGCCAAGCTGATGGAAGAGCGGGGAGAATTCGCTCAGAACGTTATCGTTGAAACCGGAGAACGTAAGCGGCGTATCGATGGGAACCATCGCGGGCGCCTGATTAAACAATTCCGGCGACGCTCCAGCCGCGACAACTTGCGCCAGTAAATTGCCTGGAAGCGTGACTTGCGCTCGGGGCTGCGTCTTATCCGGCGTGCGCGCATCGATCGGGCGCGATTTATCGAGATCGTTGATTTCGAGCATCAACTCGATCGGCGTGATCCCGCAAATCGCATCCGGCGAAAACACGCTCAATCGCAACGCCACCGCTCCGATCAGCTTGCCATCGATATAAACGGGGCTGCCGCTCATTCCCCCGGCAACGTTGGTGCGCTGCGCCTTCCCGCCCATTTTGCCGATAATTACGTCCTGACCGGGACCCCACATGTTCTTCCAGGCGCCGATGATTTCGATCGGCACCGCTTCAGGCTCCGTGCCTTCAAACACCGTCCAGGCGATGGCTTTCATGCCCGGCTTCACTTCGGAAGCTTTCAGAATTTCAACTTTGCCCGATTTCGGGCGTTCCATGGAATAGGAAGGAAACGCAACCGCGAATGCCAGCAACATCGCGGCAGGCTTAACTGTCATGTGGGTAAACGGCTCCGGTAACCATAGTTTACTACGCTCTACAAAGGACGGCCTTTTGTCCGCGCGAAGTTTTCTCCGCTGAACACCGCCCGTTGTATACTATCTCCCGGTAAAGGAATTCCATAAGCTATGTCTGAAGGCACCTCCCGAAGATTTTTCCTTGGCGCGGCAACCGCGGCCGCCGCGGCGCGTGTTTGGGGCGCAAACGACAGGATCAATATTGCGATCGTGGGACTCGGGGGCCGAGGGTCAAACCACCTGAGCGTTTATTCCAAGCTGCCCGAGGTCCGGGTTGCGGGCATATGCGACGTGGATCAGGCGGCTCGCGAACGGGCCGAAGGCACCCTGCAAAAGAATACCGGCGAGAAGGCCAAAGAATTTGAGGATATGCGCGAAGCGTTCGCCGATCCAGGCATCGAAGCTGTTTCGATCGCCACGCCCAACCATTGGCATGCGCTAGCGGCCATCTGGGCGATGAAAGCCGGCAAAGACGTGTATGGCGAGAAGCCCGCCTGCTACGACATCTACGAAGGGCAGAAGATGCTGCAAGTCTCTCGCGATACCAAGCGGATGCTGCAAATCGGCTCGCAACACCGCAGCACGCCGTTCAAGATGAAAGCCATGGACGCGCTGCACGGCGGGCTTATCGGAAATGTGTATCTGGCGAAAGGACTTTGCTTCAAAAGGCGCGCTTCGATCGGGCACAAGCCGGACAGCCCAACGCCCGCGGGCGTGAATTGGGACTTGTTCCGCGGGCCCGCCCCGATGCGTCCGTTTAATGCGCTGCGGTTTAAATACAACTGGCATTGGTTTTGGGACACCGGCAACGGCGATATCGGCAACCAGGGCGTGCATGAGATCGGCATTTGCCGGTGGGGCTTAGGCGATCCCGAATGGCCCAAGACGGCGTTCGCGCAGGGCGGCAAATACGCTTACGACGATGATCAACAGACTCCCAATACTCTGCTCGCCAGCTACAATTACGGCGCAAGCGAAATTGTTTTTGAAGTTCGCGGCCTGTTGACGGGGGGCGAAGGCGTTCCCGTGAAGCGGCGTTCCGGGCCGCCGGCCGCCGGAGCGGTCGCTCCTCCGTCTTCCCCAGCCCCCGCGGCTACCGCTCCCCAGAACGGCCCGCCGCTAAATATTATGGTGGGCAATCTGTTTTACGGTACCGAGGGTTGGGCCGCGATGAGCGATCAGGGCTTCCAAGCTTTCAAGGGAGAGAGCAACGAACTGGTGATGGATGAACGTCCCGAACGCGGTCCCGGCGGCGGCGACGCGACGAAACTGCACATGCAGAACTTCCTCGCGGCATGCCGGTCGCGAAATCACAAAGACCTGCACGATGAAATTGGGAACGCCTACCTTAGTGCGTCGCTCTGCCATTTGGCGAACATCAGCTACCGGGTGGACCGCAAGCTGACCTTGACTCCTGGACCGAAGTTCGCTAACGATGCGGATGCGAACAAGCTTCTCACGCGCGATTATCGCAAGCCCTACGTGGTATAAAGCGGGGGCAACGCCCGCTCCGGCAGTATCAACGGCCCGGCTCTGGACTGTCATCGCGATTCTCAGCCTTGGCTCGGTAATCGCGTATATCGCGCGCGTCAATCTCTCCGTCGCGGTAGTCATGCCGGAGTTTAAACGGCTGTTTCACCTCAGCGACGCCGATCGCGGCCTGCTGAATTCCGCCTTCTTCTGGTCGTACGCCTTCCTGCAAATTCCGGCGGGCCTGTTGGTGGACCGTTACGGAGTGAAGATCCCTTATGCGCTCGGCTTCCTCGCGTGGAGCCTGATTTCAGCCGTAACCGGGTTTGCCGGAACCTTTTCGCAATTAGTGATCTTGCGCGTTCTGCTCGGCGTTTTCGAATCGGTGGGGCAGCCCGCAAGCCTGCGCTGGATTCGCTTTCATTTTCCGGAACGGCAACGCGGTTTGGCGGTGGGTCTCTTCATGACCGGTAGCAAGATCGGACCCGCGATCGGTACCCCCATCGCCGCGGTTCTTATCAAGTCCTACGGCTGGCACGTCATGTTTTTCGCGCTTGGCATCGGGTCTCTTCTATGGCTGATACCCTGGCTTGGCTTGGTTCGCAATGACGACCGCGAGATGGAACTCGCCTCGGCGCACGCCTCCGCCGCCCCTGTTTCTTTCGGCCGGATGATAAGCAACCCCATAATTTGGGGAACTATTATCGGCACGTTCTGCTACATGTATTTTGTGTATTTCTGCATGACCTGGATGCCTGCCTATTTCGTCGAGAGGCGGCATCTGGCGTTAAGCTCCATGGGCCTGTATACGTTTTTCAGTTTTGGCGGAATGGCAACGGTGGCGCCTTTGGCCGGATGGGCCGCGGACCGGCTAATCGCGCGCGGCAAGGACGCCGTTCGCGTCCGGCGCGGGTTCGTAATCGCTGGCTTTCTGATTGCGTCCACGGAAGTATTCGGAGCGCTTTCGGATTCCACTTCCGTCGCGCTATTCTTCGCGGTGTTCTCGTTAACGGGTCTGGGACTCGCGACCGCTAACTATTGGGCCATCACGCAGACATTGATGCCGGGCGGGGCGATTGGCAGGATTGTCGGCATTCAGAACTGCGCGGCAAACCTGCCCGGAATAGTCGCGCCCATCATTACCGGATGGCTCGTTCAGCGAACTGGCGATTACCGCGCTCCGATGCAGGCAATTTGGTGTTTTTTGATTCTGGGCATCGCGGCGTATTGTTTTCTGGTGCGGGCAAAGTACTCGCCAACCACGTTATCCCCACCAAGTCTCTCCCGCCGCTAAGTGCGCCTTCGCCACATCCGGATTTATTTCCGCGCCCAACCCCGGCCGATCCGTCACGTTCACGAACCCGTCTCGAATGTAAGGTCCGTCAATTAGCAACAGCTCATCCATCCACCCGCCCTGGCCCGTGATCGTTTCACAGGTCAGGTAATCGCGAATGGATGAGCCCCACTGGCACGTCGCCCAGGTATTCAACTGGCTTCCCGTGTTGTGATTTGCCATGGGAATGCCGAACACGTCGGCCATATCGGCGATCTTCTTCGTTTCAAGAAATCCTCCGCTGTTGCGCAAGTCCGGGTGCAGGATATCGCACCCGTGCTCGACGATGAAATCCTTGAAGCCCTGCCGCCGCGCGAGATTCTCTCCCGTGCAGACCGGCACGCGCACGCTCTCGCACAACCGCTTCCACACATTCGAATATTCCACCTGCAGCGGATCTTCGAACCATAACGGCTTGACCGGTTCCACGGCTTCCGCGATCTGAATCGCCGTCCGCAGATCGTATTCCCAGTGGCAGTGGACCATGATGTCGTGATCCCATCCCAGCGCCTCGCGGCAGTTCTCAAAACCTTGCCGGATTTGCATTAGCTCCCTGGTGGTGAGCACGCGATTCGAAGCATCGCGAGCTTTATCGATGTTTGGGTCGGTATGCGGGAATCCGAACTTGTGCGCCGTGAAACCAGCGGGATCGGTCTTGACTTTCAGCGCCCATTCCCTGCAGGACGCTTTGTCCAGCATGTTGCGCGGCGCGGCGTGATCGTACACGCGGACCTTCTGGCGGAATCTGCCGCCCAGCAGCGTGGACGCGGGTACGCCGAGCGTTTTGCCCGCCAGATCCCAAAGCGCCATCTCGATGCCGCTCGCGGCTCGCATGAAGTTGTGCGCCGAACCATCCGTGCGGGTGCCGCTAAGGTCCTTCACGCGCTCGTCGAGAAACGTATAAATCGTGTCGATCTCGAGCGGATCTTTCCCGATCAATCCGGGCTTCATCGAGAGAATCTGCTCTTTGACTCCGGCGGCCGGAGTCCCGTACGCTTCCGCAACCCCGTAAACGCCGTCGTCGGCAATAACCTTCACCAGGAGATAAGTTCGGGAAGGCCCCTGAATGGTCATCGTGCGGATATCGCGGATCTTGATTTGATTTTTTGCGGCTGCGGCAAGTTGGTGGTAGCGCGTGAGAAAAGGCGCAACGGCGCTCGCGCCCAAGAAAGCCCGCCGGGATAGGTGTGTCCGCAACTTGACCCTCGCGATGGCGATTGTATCCCACCGGAAAAAATCCAGCTAAAATTATTAGACCGTCACGGCGTAGCGCTGCTTCAAATAGAAGTTTTGGCATAGCCGTCGTGCACCGGCACGATATGCCGCGGGGACATGCGATCCCCGAACTCCGCTATTTCCAGTCGGGGCAAGGCCAGAACTGGAGTTTTTGCCAGAGCGAAAAGGCTTGCCGCGAAAGAATCGCCCGGATTCAGAAAAACCTCGTCGCCCAGATACGCGGTATTTTCCGGGGCCGCCGAATCGAGGACCAACGCATGTGGACCGTCGAACGCCGCTAACCGGAAAGCGCCGACCGCGCGGTTGCCTGTTCCCAAAACTTCAACAGCCGCGGCCAACGTTGGCTATCGCACGCGCGCCTTTGACCGGATCGCCGCGCGCGGATAGTATTGAAGTGCATGCCCGCACACACTTTCGCCCGGCCAATTCACGATTCAACGACGTCCCTCACCAAGAACAAGCACTTGGTGCAGTGGGTCGATAAGATGGCCGTTCTCACCAAGCCCTCGGCCATCCATTGGGTGGACGGCTCTCAGGAGGAGAACGGCTTCCTTTGCTCGCAACTCGTGGCGAGTGGAACTTTTACCAAGCTGAACGAGGATCTCTGGCCTGGGTGCTACTACGCCCGGTCGGACCCGAATGACGTCGCGCGGGTGGAAGATCGAACATTTATCTGCTCCCTTTCGCGCGATAGCGCCGGGCCCACGAACAATTGGGAAGAACCGGTCGCCATGCGCCACAAGCTGAAGGCGCTATTTCAAGGCTGCATGCAAGGTCGCACCATGTACGTGCTCCCGTTCAGCATGGGGCCGGTTGGTTCTCCCATGTCGCAAATCGGGGTGCAGCTCACCGATTCGCCTTACGTCGTCGTGAATATGCGAATCATGGCGCGCATAGGGCTGCCGGTGTTTCGCGAAATCGACAAGGGCGAAAAGCGCGTTGTTCCGTGCATGCACAGCGTCGGCTACCCGCTCGCGCCCGGGCAGGCGGACGTTCCGTGGCCCTGCAATCCCCAAAAATATATCGTGCATTTTCCCGAAACGCGCGAGATCTGGTCCTACGGCTCGGGCTACGGCGGGAACGCGCTGCTGGGGAAAAAATGTTTCGCGCTGCGGATTGCTTCCAACATTGCGCGCGACGAGGGCTGGATGGCGGAGCACATGCTGATTTTGGGCGTCGAAGATCCGGACGGCGAGAAAACATACGTCACCGCCGCTTTTCCGAGCGCCTGCGGCAAGACGAACTTCGCGATGTTGGTTCCGCCGGAGGGATTTGAAGGCTGGAAGGTCTTGACCGTGGGCGACGATATCGCCTGGATCAAGCCGGACGCCTCGGGACACCTGCGGGCCATCAATCCGGAAGCGGGCTTTTTCGGAGTGGCGCCGGGGACGTCGGCAAAGACGAATCCAAACGCGATGGCGACCATGTCGCGGAATTCGATTTTCACCAACGTGGCGCTCACGCCTCAAGGCGGCGTGTGGTGGGAGGGGATGACGGACGACCCGCCGGCCGAATGCCTGGATTGGCGGGGCAACGTTTGGACTCCCGCGCTGGCGAAGGAAACCGGCGTGAAGGCCGCGCACCCGAATGCGCGATTTACCGCGCCAGCCTCGCAGTGCCCCACCATCGATCCCGCTTGGGAAGATCCCAATGGCGTGCCGATCAGCGCAATTATTTTCGGCGGCCGCCGCGCGAGCACGATGCCACTGGTGGTCCAGGCGTTCAACTGGAGCGCCGGCGTTTATGTGGGCGCCACGATGGGATCGGAGACGACGGCCGCGGCCGCCGGAGCGGTGGGCACGGTCCGACGGGATCCGATGGCAATGCTGCCGTTCTGCGGATACCACATGGGCGATTACTTCCGGCACTGGATCAAAATGCAGCGGCTTCTCACCGAGACGCCGCGCATTTTCCACGTGAACTGGTTTCGCAAAGACGACGGCGGAAAGTTTTTGTGGCCGGGTTTTCGCGAAAA
>JALYXS010000476.1 GCA_030946965.1 Acidobacteriota bacterium | reverse complement strand
CTTTCGCGCGTTCTATTCGTACCGGCCAGCCGCCCTCCGCATAAGGCGGGAGGCACGCACGCCTCCTATGCGGACCGGCTCCGCATGGTGGAAATCGCCTGTGCGTGCGACCCCCGCTTCGAAGCCTCGCGCCTGGAAGAGGGTCCCGGCTACAGCTATTCCATCCACACTATTGAAAAGGCCAAAGCCGGGCTCAATATTGATTTATACTTTGTGATCGGCGCCGACGCTTTCGCGGAGATTCGCACCTGGCACCGGTGGGTGGACGTGATTCAAGCTGTCGAATTCATTGTCGTTAACCGGCCTGGCGCCGTGTATGAGATTCCGGCGGGCGCGCGCGTATACGCGCTGGAGGATTTGGAGTTGCCTATATCCTCTTCCGCAATCCGCGGGAACGTCGCGAAGGGCCGGAGCGATGTAGATTTGCCGCCCGGCGTCGCGGCCTATATCGGGGAACGCGGACTCTATCGCTTCTGAGCCGGCGATTTCTTCCTGGCTGGAGCCTTCTTAACCGCCTTCTTGGTGCGTGGCGCGCCCATATTCATCTCGAGCAGATTCGCGAGGAACTTCTTCTCCGCTTCGGTCGCGGTTCGGGAGTAATTTTCCGGGCGGTCCGCTAGAACACGCTGCACTTCGCGGATCCACGTCACTGTCTCGGCGCCCGTCGAACCCTCTATGTGCCGCATCGACTCGAGCGCTTTATCGAAGTCCGGGATCGCGCGGTAGTTGCGCAGCGCATCTTTCCAACTCCCCAGGTTCCCGAAAATCTCCGCCGCTTTGCCGTGCTGCTTTAGACCCTCGTAGCATTCGGCGGCAAGCTTGGGCTGCTTCTCCACTTCCGGTTCAAGCACCAGCAGAGCCTCGCCAAATTGAGACGCCTCCATCAAAGCTTTCACTGTCTTTTGTCGGAAAGCCGCGATTCGCGGTTGCCCATCCGCGACGTCGAACAGCTTGTAAGCCGCGGGAAGAGCGCGCAGAATGCGAGGCGCGAAGATCAAGTCGCTCAATCCTCTTTCGAGCGTCCGCACCCACTCCGAGGCGTGCATAGCGATCTCCATCGACAGCCACGATTCCATTTCATCGCGATGCCGTTCTATCGTTTCCACTAGCCCGATCAGCACGACGCAACGACCAATGGGCTCGGGCACATTTTGCAGGTTGGAGATCGCGAGGAGCATGGAAGCCAAGCCGGGCCGCCCCGCATAGATCGCGTTCCGCTCCGCTTCCTGGAATAAGTCGGGATGCCCCAGCTCGGCCGCGAGCTTCAATTTGCGAAACGCCAGATGGAAAGACACCTGAGACAGCGTCAGGTGCGCGGACCGGCGAACCGGCTCGTCGAGGATCGAATGACGCGCCCCAGCCCGCCCTAATAGAGAGACCGCCTGCTTGGCGCGGGACCACGCCATGTCGGGCTTGACGTCCAGGTACTGCCGCGCGTCGCTTTCGCAAAGCTGAACGCGCTCCTCGATCGGCAAGACGTCCTCTTCCAAAGTCTTCAGAACCACATCCGGGATAACCGGCGAGATGTCGCCGCTCCCTTCCGCCGCATTGATGAAAGCCAGCGTCATGCGCCGGATTACGTCGTTTGGATTCACGTCCAGAAAATAAATGCGCTCCGCCGGACGGCTTATCGCCACGCGCAGGCCGTCGATCGCGAGCCTCCTGCCGTGCGGCATTAAGTCGTGATCCCTCCGCATCCGGTCGGCGCCGTGTATAATCTTTTGCAACTGCTTGCCCGGATCGAGAATGCACACGGATTGAAAATCGAGGCCCTTGGCTTCCGTCACGTTGAGAATTTTGTGCCGGAGATTCTCGGGCACATAATCCGGAATGCGCTCGTCGAGACTGATTACGGCGAGACTCTCGCGGTCGGTGAAGGCGGTTAGAAGATTATCGAGATCGAGGCCCTTCACGGCGGTGCAGTAAACCAATTGGTCGCTCGCATCCTCTTCGATTTCCGCCGTCCCCACGCCGCTAGGGCGATCCTGCTTCGCGACATTCGCATAGAGGTC
>JALYXS010000475.1 GCA_030946965.1 Acidobacteriota bacterium | reverse complement strand
CCGTTCGAATCGGAAACCGAAGCTAAACGGAACATCGTGGAGGCGGTCAAGTCGACGGCGAGGCTCCTCGGTAATCGCCCCGCGACGTGCCGTAATTATTACGTTCATCCTGCTATCCTGGAATCCTACATGGAGGGCAGTCTCCACCAGATACTGAAGCCGACCGGAGAGGAGGCGGCGTTGAGCGACGGTGGATTGCAACCGGATGAGGTTAGCGTGTTGACGGTAATCCGTAAAAAAGAGGCGGCGCTGGTTGAAGCTCTACCTCTGAATACCGTATCCGCCGCTTAGCCCCACGACATCTTAGTATGGATACGGAAGTCAACCCGGACTCTGCTTTTGCTCACGCGGCTGCTAAACACCAAAAATTGCAGCGTTGGGTGGCGGGCATCGCCGGCGTTTTCTTCGTCCTGGTAGTGCTCCCATTTACTTACGTTTACGTTAAATTTTCGCGCATTGTGGATCAGAAGCTGCAATCGGGTCCATTCGGGAGCGCTTCCAATTTTTATGCGTCGCCGCGAACTTTGACGCCCGGCGAGGAAATCTCCGCAACTGAAATCGCAGCCGCTCTACGCCGCGCCGGTTACAGCGACCGCCACGACGATAGTTTCGGCTGGTATCGGGTTGGGAATGAAACCGTGGAGGTGCATCCCGGCAACAAAGCAGTTGTCGAGAAGGAACCCGCGGATATTCATGTCGCGTCCGGAAAGGTTTCGTCTATCTGGTTGACTAATGCGAGGCAGAACGCCTCCCAATACCGGCTGGAACCGGAGCTCTTGACGAACTTCACGGATGGGAGCCGCGAGCGTCGGCGCATGGTGCGATATGAAGAGATTCCCAAGGTGCTGGTGAATGCATTAATCTCCGCCGAAGACAAACGGTTTTTCGATCACTCCGGCCTGGATATGCGGCGCTTGTTAAAGGCTGCATACGTCGACTTCAAAGATCGCCGGAAAGAGCAAGGCGCGTCCACCATCACGATGCAGCTCGCTCGCGGCATTTGGCTTGAGCCGCAGAAAGCCTGGAAGCGCAAGCTAACTGAAATTTTAATCACGATGCAACTGGAGCAGAAGCTCTCGAAGCAGCAGATTCTGGAATATTACTGCAATTTGATCTACCTGGGCCGGCGCGATACGTTTAGCATTCATGGTTTTGGCGAAGCGGCGCAGACCTTTTTCAGCAAAGATATCGGTGAATTGACGCTCCCCGAGGCGGCGACTCTCGCCGGAATGGTGCAGAGGCCTACTTACTTCAATCCGTTCAAGTATCCGGCCCGCGCGGTGGCGCGCCGGAACGTGATTCTTACGATGATGCGGCAAAACGGATATATCACGGAAGAGCAATTCAGAAGCGCGGCGGCTGCGCCTCTAAAACTTGCGCCGCGTCTGCTCGACTCTGGCGGCGCGCCATATTTCCTGGCGCTCGTAAATGACGAATTGCAGGAACGGCTGGGTGACGATACCAAGGACGGCGAAGCCTACCAGGTCTTCACCACGCTCGATTGGGATTTGCAGCACGCCGCGCAAAAAGCCGTGGAGATGGGCATGGACGGGGTCGATAAGCTGATCAAACGCAAGCGGAAAAAGAACGATCCCGACATGACGTTGCCGCAGGTTGCGCTAATCGCGCTCGATCCGCGTACCGGCTACATCAAAGCCGTGGTAGGGGGACGCAACTATACGCAGAGCCAATTGAATCACGCTCTTTCGATGAGGCAGCCGGGCTCGGTTTTCAAGCCTTTCGTTTACGCGGCCGCCCTGAACACCGCCGTCGAAGGCGCGAAAAAAGTGATCACCGCGGCGAATACTCTGGAAGATGAGCCAACCACTTTCAAGTTCGGCAACCAGACCTACGAACCGGGTAATTACAAGCAAAATTATCATGGAACGGTCACGTTGCGGCGCGCGCTGGCTGCATCGATGAATATCGCGACCGTCCATTTAGCGGAACAGGTTGGCTACTCCAAAGTTGTCCAGCTGGCGCGAAAATTCGGACTGAACGAGGGTATTCAAGCTACTCCGGCCGTCGCGCTTGGAGCATATGAAGCGACGCCGCTTGAAATGGCCGGCGCGTACACTGTTTTTGCGAATGGCGGGATGTACGTGGAGCCGACTTTCTTAGCTTCGGTTCAATCGCGCGACGGAAAATTGGCCGCGGCCGGTTCGCCCGAGCGTCATCAGGCGCTCGATCCTCGCGTGAATTACCTGATGGTGAATCTCCTCGAGGAAGTAATGCGGAGCGGAACCGGGGCAGGCGTCCGGAGCAAAGGTTTCAGAGTTCCGGCGGCTGGGAAAACCGGAACGTCACGGGACGGATGGTTTGCCGGCTTTACTTCCGATCTCTTGTGCGTGGTATGGGTCGGCTTCGACGATAATCGCGAATTAGACTTGGAAGGCGCGAGGTCCGCGCTGCCGATTTGGGCCGAATTCATGAAACGCGCCGTGGCTTTGGGCGTGGGAGCCAAACCATTCGAGAAGGTGAAGGGTGTTATCGGGGTGAATATAGATCCGGAGACCGGCCAATTGGCCAGCGATCTATGCGGCCCGGGGCGCGTCGAGTATTCATCGCGGGAACACAGCCGAAATCGGCGTGCGAATACAAGGCCTTACCGCTTGATGGAGTCGAACCAACGGACTGGCAGCGGCCCGTGGTGTATCAACCGAATTAGGATTCGTCAGGCCATGTGGCCGACCGACTGGATCAGCGCGCGAATGTACCCGTACGCAAACGCAAACGCCTGATCGCCGCCTTTATCGTCCGGGTGGTAGGGAACGTGGTCGGGCATCATGAGATACGGGTATCCCACTTCTTTGTAGACCATCATGGCCTTCACGAAATCCACGTCTCCATCGTCGGGGTAGGTTTCCTGAAAAGTGTTGCGATGTCCCCGGATGTTGCGGAAGTGGACGTTGAAAATTTTCTTGCGCGAGCCGAAGTAACGGATGATGTCGTAGATTTCCGTGCCGGGATCCTGAAGCATTTCGGAAACCGTGCCTTGGCAAAAGTTCAGGCCATGATACGGGCTTTCCCGAATCGAAACGAACTTCTTCAGCCCGTCCGGGGTGCCGAGCACGGCGTCCACTTTCTGGAATCCTTCTACCGGAGGCACGCCGGGATCGTGCGGGTGGCAAGCCATTCTGACCTTATACTCGTTTGCCACCGGAATGACGCGATCGAGGAAATAGGCGATCCGCTCCCAATACATATCGGCCGTGACGCGGCCCGCGCGCGTTTCGGGCGGGAACTTCCCCGAACTCTTGGCGTCGGCTAAATTCCAAGTGCTGTATGTGCTGCCTCCCCGGGCCGGAGTGCGCCCGGTGCGCAGCACGCCGAGGATGCTCATGTTGTACTTGATCGAGGGCACGCCAACTTTCGCGCAGTTCTTAATTATGTTTTGCAGCTGCTCGATATCGCGGTCGCGCTCCGGGCTCTGGCCGAGCATGATCGCCGGGCGCGGCGTCTTATCGATGTGGCTCGAAGCGAGGTAGGGCGGCGCAATGCATTCCAGCTCGACTTTGTATTTGTCGCATATGTCTTTAGTGCGCGAGATATCCTCGACTGAATAGAATCCCTGTTTCTGGGAATCCTCCGGGTAACCGCAGATCCCTTGCACGCCATGGCGCGCGAAAAATTGCAGCCGCTTATCGTCCGTTGGGGCGCTCTGGCAACCAAGTTTCATAGGAGCGTCCTTGGGCACGGCCGCCTGGAGCTGTTGAGAGCTGGACGGAAGCATTTGCGCGGCCGCGGTTGCCGCCGCCGCGGTAAGAAGGTCTCGGCGTTTCATATTTCAACGTTACTACTAAAATACGATTTTCATTGCGAGCAGAGAATTCAGGCCTAATTGATTACTTTGGAAAGATTGGAAAGCGCGTCGAGTTGCCCCGCGGCCTTTCCGGGAGCCGCCTCCGCTTCGTCGTCCTTGTGGCTTTGCTCCAGCACGGAACCAAGCCGTACCAGGCATTCGCCCGCGACGGATGTGTTACGATCATTTTTATTGAAATAGCCTTGTTTTGCCCCCTTCGATTTAAATTTCATACATGAATCTTCGATCCCTGTTTAGCCTTTTTTCGTCGGATCTCGCCATCGATCTAGGCACGGCTAACACTTTGGTTTATGCCAAAGGCAAGGGCATCGTGGTGAACGAGCCATCCATCGTCGCTCTGAACAAAAACACGGGAGAAGTGGAGGCAGTCGGCAAGGAGGCGAAAGAAATGCTGGGGCGCACGCCCGGCAACATTGTCGCCATTAAGCCGATGAAAGACGGCGTCATCGCGGACTTCAAAGTCACCGAGAAGATGCTGAATTATTTCATTCAAAAAGCGCACAACCGGAAGATGCTGGTGCATCCCCGCATAGTGATCGGCGTGCCGAGTGAAATTACGCAAGTCGAAAAACGCGCGGTCATGGATTCCGCGTATCGCGCCAAGGCGAGCGAAGTGCACTTGGTCGAGCAGGCGATGGTGGCGGCTATCGGCGCGGGCCTGCCGATTACGGAGCCATCTGGAAACATGGTTGTCGATATTGGCGGCGGCACCACGGACGTGGCGGTTATCTCTCTTTCGGGCATCGTCTATTCGCGCTCGGTGCGCGTGGCCGGCAATGAGATGGACGATGCGATCATGCAGTATCTTAAGCGTAAGTATAATCTGCTGATCGGGGAACGCACCGCCGAAGCCATAAAAATCGAAATCGGCTCGGCATATCCGCTGGATAAGCCATTGAAAATGGAAATCAAAGGCCGTAATTTAATAGAAGGCGTGCCGAAAACGATCACCATTGAAGATAGCGAGATTCGCGAATCTCTATCCGAGTGCGTGGCTACGATCATGAATGCAATCCGCGTGGCCCTCGAGCGCACGCCGCCCGAGTTGAGCGCCGACATTAGCGACCGCGGCATCGTCCTTACGGGAGGTTGCGCGCTGATCAAGAATCTAGACAAGCGTATCCGCGAGGAGACCGGGCTGCCGGTGTCGATCGCGGACGATCCGCTGGCTTCGGTGGTTCTTGGGACTGGCAAAATGCTTAGCGATTTCAAGTTGTTGCGCAAGATCTCGATCGATTAGAGAAACGTTTCACCGCGCATAAGGGCAGATGAACGCGTATGGAATCCCTCCTCAATCGCTATCGCAATATAACGGCGCTGCTGCTCGTTATCTTTGCGCAGATCGTGCTTCTCGCCTATCAGGTCAAGAACGATAGCGACGTGCGCATCATCCGCGTGTGGGCGGTCACCGCGGTCACTCCCATCGCGCAGATTATCGAAGACGTCCGCAGCGGAACAGCCGGATTTTTCAATACTTATTTTTCCTTGCGCGACGTTCGCGAAGAGAATCGGAAAATGCGCGTCGAACTGGATCGCCTCAAACTCAATAATCAATTCCTAACGAACGAGCTTGCGACCGCTGAGCGGGCCCAGGCTCTTGGCGTCTTCGAGGCTCGCACGCCATCGAAGATGACCGCCGCGCGCATTATCGGCACGGCGGCGGGCGGTGCGAGCGTAGTGGTATTCGTCGACAGGGGTTCCACCGCCGGCGTGCAAAAGGGCATGGCTGTAGTCACCCCGGATGGCATCGTCGGAAAAGTGCTGGCCTCGTATCCCACCGCTTCGCAGGTTTTGATGGTGACCGACCCCGGCTTCGCGGCGGGCGTTATTTCCCAAAAAAATCGCGTACGCGGCATTGTCAGGGGGCAGGGGCATGGCACCTGCAAAGTGGACTACATCCAGAACGAAGAGAAGATCGACGTGGGGGAAATGTTCTTTACGTCCGGCGACGACCGGGTCTTCCCGAAAGGGCTGCCGGTCGGACACGTCCGAGCGGTGCGTCCGGGCGCTAGTTTCAAAGACGTTTATCTCAATCCCAGCGGTGTACAGAATGCGCCAGAAGAGGTCCTGATCATTCTCGAAGGAGTGCATCAAGCCATCCCCGAGTTGCCGCCGGTCGAAACGAATATATATATGGGGCCAGATTTGAAGACCGATCTTCCGGGCAAGCCTGGCCCGGCCCCGGGAATCGGCGAGACAGGGAAGACCACGCCGCTTACCGATGCGGACCGCGCGCTCGAGCGCTACAAGGAAATCGGCGCCGCGCAGGGACACCAGTTCGGCAACGGCCGCAAGCCCCCCGATTTCAATATCAAACCCGCTCCCCAGAACGCCGTCCCGCAACCCTGATGGCCTACTCGGGCGATCGACTGTTGCTGGGCAACCAGCGCGAAAGCCGGATATCGCGTTTTCGCGGTTGGGTGCTGTTCGTGGTTCCGCTACTCGCGATCCTGTTCCAGGTCTATATTCCGCTATTCTTTTCGTTTCTTCGGAATCTTGAGGTGCCACTGCTCGTTACCATCTATTTCGCGCTGATGCGGCGTTCGCAGATCGGCGGATTGACGGTCGGGGCGTTGGTCGGGTTGACGCAGGATTCGCTATCGAAAGATCCGCTCGGGATGTTCGGAATTTGCAAGACGCTGGTGGGCTATTTCGCCGCGTCGATCGGGCTTCGCATCGATGTGGAACATCCGCTGATCCGCCTCATCGTCTGCTTCCTATTCTTCGTATTTCACCAATTTCTTTACTGGGTGCTCTCTCGCGCGCTGCTCGAGCAGCAGGTGATTTTCGATGTCCGGCAAACGCTGGTGCTGGCGTTCCTCAATGGCGTAGTCGGGGTCGCGCTATTTCACTTTCTGGATAAATTGAAAGACCCGGCGCGTTAGAACCGGTACGCCATGTAAAGATTGCCTCGTCGCCCGCACTCTGTCTGCGAGGACGACCGATGGCGGCGGATACATACCGGTTCATAATCGTCAGCCTATGCGTCTGGAGAGTAACCCATCTGCTCGCGGCTGAAGACGGACCCTGGGACATTGTCCTTTCCGTCCGGCGCCGCGTTCACTCGAAGTTCTGGGCGGGTCTCCTCGATTGTTTTTATTGTTTGAGCCTGTGGGTGTCCTTGCCGTTTGCATGGCTGGACGGGAAGACCTCCGGCGAGCGCGCGTACCTGTGGCTGGCGTTATCGGCCGCGGCCATTCTCGTGGACCGCTTCAGCGCGCGTCATGCGGCCGAAGAAGGAGGAGTAACCAATGTCTTGTTGCGGAGCCGGCAGAGCTCAACTGAAGAGCGCTCTACCCGGCCAGAAGCCGTATAACACGATGCCGGTGCGGCCCGTGGATTTCGAATCGGCGGGCGAGCATGCGGTCACGGTAAAAGGCGGAGCCACGGGCCGGACGTACGTGTTCGGCGGCGCGGGGTCGCGCGTCGCGGTAGATCCACGTGACGAGCAGTCGCTTATGGGCGTGCCGGTGCTCCGGCGCATTCAATCTCATTGCACGAAACAGGCGAGCGCAGCCGGCGTTCCCCCTCAACCGCATAGGAGATCACCATGCATTCCACTCAAAACGCCGGGCGCTTCGGCTGTTGAACGAAGCGCACTCAATAGAAGAAATCGTCAAACTGCTTCGCTCCGCAAACACGGACGCCAAACAAGCCGAAGAACTCGCCGGCCCGATTATGGCCATGAAATCGACGGCGGGCGGCATGTTCACTTCATCCACTCAAGTGCCGGAAAAAGTCTTAGCCGCATTGACCGATTTCGAGCGGGACGCCGGCCCCGAGCACAGTGTCGCGCTCCCGAAAGAACGTCAACATTTTACCCGGTTGCTCCTCGAGAACCCGAACTACTTCGGCACGATCGAGAATTCCAGTCTGCCATCGAAATTCCCGCTTAAGAACGACACTACGTTCGAAGAGCTGAAATGCGTTGGCCTGCATACGCCGACCGATCGTCTCGAAGCCGTGATCGAAATCAAGCGCGATATTGGTTATTCGGGCGGCATCTGCTCGACGGGATCTTACGAGTTCGTCCGGTTTTTCGTCGACCTGCACAACACCGGAGTTTTTTCGGACGTCGGAACCGCGAAGGTGAACGTGCACGACGTCCCCGGACCGAAGCCGCTCTGCTACTCGGTCTTCCTCGATTTCAAGCCGATACGCAAGTTCTGCTTCAGCCCTAATGTCGTCAAAGTGCGGGCGATCCTCTCCTGGAACTTCCCCACTCCTCCCAACGTTCCGAACGCAATGCCCGTATACGGCAATCGCGTGGACGCGGAGGTCCAGATCGAACCGTTGCATTTCTTCCTGTTCGGCGAGTTGGCCCAACTGATCGATGCGGAACAGATAAAGATACCGGACCCTATCGGCCCGGTGATCCAAAGCGTAAATCCGGCGACTAAGATCGGGCTGGCGGAAAAGGCAAGCGTATCGATCGCCGAAAAGAGGCGGATCTATGCGAAGCACAATGTGCCCGCCCATCGATTCGCGTTCGCCGAAGTCACGCAGGCGATGCAAACGCCGGCCGCTTTTGCCGCAATTTTCGCCGAAAAGCAGAGCCCCTTGCTGGCGCTCGGTCTCGAGGAGAGTGAGATCGCGAACGTTCTCGACAAATTTAAGTTGATCACCGATGGCGACACCAGCTACGAGCAGTTGACCTGCGCGGGACTACGGCCCGACAAGGATCTGCTCGAAGCGGTATTGACGGTCAAACAGGACAGCGGCTACTCAGGGCAGCTTTGTACGGCCGGTTCAACGGAGTATGTAGCTTTCTGGATGAATTTCAACGACGGGCTCGGCTATCAATACATGGGGACCGGCACCGTCCCGGTACACGACCTTACCGGCGTGCACAAGGGCGGCGTGCAGTACGCCGTGAACGTAAAGCCGAACCTGGCGAAATTCCGCGTGCCCTGCCAATTCGGCGCGCGCGTGGCGCGGTTGCGGGCGATTCTTTCCTGGGCCACGCCGCCATCCACGACAAACCCCAATTATCTGCCGTTCTGGGGCAATCGCGTGGAGTGCAACGTACAGATCCGGCCGGGTTTTGGCGAAGGGCATGTGCCGCTTATCGAGACGGTCGGCGACGCCGCGATACCGATTATTAACCAGGCGGATGGCCTGGCGACGGGCCACCTCCTGATTGCCAGCACGGTGTTCGTAAACGAGTCGCCCTTCGGCGGGTCGGTGACGATCACGGGCGAAATCCTGAACCCGCCAAGCGTGCTCGCGGGCGGCGCGGCTCCGTTCAAGTACAAGGTGGAGGTGAGTCCGTCGGGAATGAACGCGTTTGTTCCGCTCCTGACGCCGTTTTCGGTGATCACCAGAGAGGCAATCGGCGGCTTCCCGCTGTTTTGCGATGCATTTCTAAACATCGAATGCCCCACGCCGCTGGTCCCCGACTTCGAAGGATACGTGCCTTACCTCGAAGACCAGACGCCGGCGCATTCGCGCCACATCGTGGACGATATTCTCATGTTTTGGGAAACACGGGGTGTCGCGGAAGGATTGTGGGACATCAAGCTGACTGCCAAAGACGGCATGGGAGGGCTGCTCGGCACGCAAACGGTCAAAGTGCGTATCGACAATACGGCGCCGCTCGGAGACGTCCAAATCACCGGCGCCGTTTTCAATGGCAAAGCAATCCCGGCCAAGAATTGCGGCAAGTTCCCGGTGGGCTCCATCATCAGCGGGACTTTTAGCGCGCACGATCCGGATACGATCACTCCGGCGGTCAAGCAGCACTTCGGCTCGGTATCGCTGGGTATCCTGCCGAGCGGACCGGCGAATGGGGCGGCCATCGTGACGGCGCCCGCCATTTTGACCTATCCGGCAGTGTCGACGACGGGCGTTAGCGGCACCTGGACGCTCGATACGAAAAAGATGGACCCCTGTGGGTATGTGATCCATCTGGAGGCCAACGACCGTACGAACGTGGACAGCACGGGCAACCCGTACCCGTTCGCGAAGGATATCGGCTTCTGCCTCGAAATAGCGCCTAAGGTGTAAGCGTCATTGGGGAACCGGGCGGCCCATTATTTCGGTCTGCCGATGAAGTCGGGTTATTTCTTTGGTACTGGTATCAGCACCTTACGCGGTTATAGAAGGCTCGAATTATGCATGCCTGTCCGGCTGTACCCGACTATGCCACTCGGTCACTCGGGCCCGTGTAACGCCGCTAGACGCAGCCATGCCGGAGGAGTTACTCGCGCTTCATCCTACGATGACGAGTTCCCGCTTGGCACCCGGCAGCAGGGCGCGCAAAGATTCCTCTCGTCTGTGTTCAAGAATAAGCGCAATCGCCGCGCGAAGGTTCGCCAAGCACTCTTCCGGCGTCTTTCCCTGGCCGTTCGCGCCAGGAACTTCGGCGCAGTAGGCGACGTACCATGGGTCGTCCCGCTCGATTATCGCTGTGAACTCGTTGCGCATCTCCACATTCTAGCTACTGCCGCGCGCCCGCAATCTGCATATACAACTGAAAGAAGCTGAAAGCAGTCAGCAGCACGCAAACCACCGCGGCTCCGCGCCAGAATTTCTCCGCGCCAAGCGTCGCATGCGCCGGTGTACCCGCCACATATGCTACGCCAAAGCCCGCCGCGATCCCGCCCACGTGCGCGATGTTATCGATGCCCGGCAGCAATCCGAAAAGCAAGCCGTAGACGGCCCAGCGGATGTAATGCGCCCGAATCGCCTGGCCCATGGAACTCTTGTTGCGCACGCCCAGCGCGATCATTGCTCCGATCAGCCCCATAATGCCCGCCGACGATCCCACCGAAGGCGTTAGCGGGCGGAACCAGGCGCTGGCCAAAAGCCGCACACAGTCGCCGTAAAATAGATCGCAATCATGCGCGCCGGCCCAAAAAGCTCTTCCACTTGAGCGCCTAAATCGAACAACACCCAGCTATTCATGCCAATGTGCAGCAGGCCGCCGTGCAGAAATCCGGCGGTGACCAGCCGGTACCACCGTGCTGCAGGAAAATGGCGCGCCCATCCTTCGCCCCAAAATAAAGCAGCCCCGCGCCACCAAGGCTGGAAGCGGCAAATAGCGCAATATTTATCAGAAGAATAATCGAGGTGGTAAACCGCGCGGAGGGAATCAACCCGCCGATCATTGCGCCGGTGTCGCGCAAGCTGACCGCTTTTGGCCCGACCGGCGCCTGGCAATACGGGCAGGTGCGGTCGCTGGTAGTAATAAAGGCCCGGCAGTTCGGGCACATGCGCCTTTGATCCATTCCGCCCTATTGTAACGGTCTGATACAATTTGGAATCTTGCACACCAATGAGCAAGAGCTGCGGCAAAGCATCGTCGAATACGGCCGGATGATGGATGCGAAGGGCTGGATCGCCGCGAACGATGGCAATATCAGCGCGCGTTTGGATTCGGGCCGGGTTCTGTCCACGCCCGCTGGCGTTGGCAAGGGCCGCATGCTCCCCGAAGAGTTGGTGATCGTCGACATGGCGGGGAAAAAGATCGCGGGCGCGCGGGAATGCAGCTCCGAGATTGCCATGCATCTGGCCGTGTACCAGATGCGGCCCGATGTACAGGCCGTGATGCACGCGCACCCGCCGGTTGCCACTGGTTATGCCGCGGCCGGACGAGCTTTGAACTTGGCCGTGTTGCCGGAGTTGATCGTCATGCTCGGGTGTGTTCCGCTGGCGGACTACGGTCTCCCGGGAACGCCGGAGTTGCTGCGGCCCATGCGCCCGCTCATACCGGAACACGATGCCATCTTGATGGCGAATCACGGAGCGGTCGCGTTCGGAAAAGATTTGCAGGAAGCGTTTTCCCGCTTGGAAACCGTCGAGCATGGCGCCAGGATTTCACTGGTGGCGGAGTTGTTAGGCGGCCCGAAGGTTCTGCCTCGCGTGGAAGTCGATAAGCTGATCGAAGCGCGCGGGCGTTATGGCGTCACGACCAAGGTCTCCTCGCAATCGAATTGCCCGGTGGCGGCGGGCGAGAGCTTGTTTCAGACGAAGCCGCGCGACCGTTTTTGGGTTTCGCGCGAAGAGTTGACTAGCCTTGTGGACCAAGCCTTGATGCGTAGACTCGATCGTAAAATTACCGATTGATGCCGCCGGCTTTGGTCTGATCGATGGTTCGATCGATTCGATCTACCTGCCTGGCAAACCGTCCACGGTCCCTTCGCCCGCGTATCAGAAGCGTTCCCGTGAGCAACAATCCCAGCCCCGATTTCAAAAGCTCAATCGCCGAATAGGCGCCGTGGAACGTCCAGAACCGGTCGCGCTCCCTTGAGGGCAAAAGTGGTGGAATGAAATCGAGGATGCGGCCAAGCCGGGTGATTTCTGGTGTCAGGACGAAGCGCTCGACGGCGACCAGGAAAACCATTCCGGCGCATAACATAAAAGAGTACTTATTGGGAGGTGTCCCAAAAAGCAGTACTAGAAATAGGGCCAGAGCTATGCCGAACTGAATGCGTTCCCATTGCTCGAAATACCAGCGGTTTTGCTCGGCTACGTGATGTCTCAAAAACGAGCGGGCATTGTCATGCCCCATGGCCCGGAGTTGTGTTGCAATCCCGAGATCCGGTTCGGCCAAGAGCCGGTCGACGGATCGGAAATTTTGGATAGCAACCATATCCATTAGCAAACAACCCGCGAGCCAAGCCCCTAACAGGTATGCGGCAAATCTTCGGAAGTGCATGATTGATATAGAGTTCTAACTCCCAGGTGGAGTTTCTTTCAGTTTCTCATGGAAATCCGCGGCAGTGGATTCACAACGCTTCGTCAGATCATTCGATCCTATTTATCAATCAGATGAGTGCTCCAGCCCATCAGGTTGTGCGGTCCGCCATGTAGATTGTGGGCAAAGAGGTTCGTGCTGGTATCGGACTCTCAAAGGATGAATGGGCGAAACACCAATCATTATCATCGTTACCGAACTGTGGAATCAGTAGTTCGCGGCTATCCGCGCTCGACACAGTAGCGCGACAAAAAAACTTCACCAAACCGATTCCCCCGTACATAGGGAAAATCTGGTATGCTTCTCTGGTGGTATCTTTTAGAGCTACCACTAGAGAACGCCAGGTATCTTGCATCTTCCTGATGTTCGTCGGCCCAGGACCTTATTGCTTTTTGGGATCCTGCTTTCGCTGGTTGGCTGTGTGCACCGCGGCGAAGCTGGTCACCAGGCGAACCGCACAGATTTTGAGTCCTCTCCAACTAGCGCCTATTTCCATTCGCGCCTGATCGCGATCAAGCAAATGGTGATTGCGGGCCATGCGTCCGAAGCTCTTCTTCTCTTGAAGAATGGCTACGACGAGGCCAAGACGTCGGGCAACCGCAAGATTCAAAGACTCTTCCTCGCTAGTATCGGCAGTTGCCAATTTACCCTTAGAAATTATCCGGATGCGTTATCCGCATTCCTGTCCGCCCGCGCTTTGAGCGAAGACGCTCGTGACGATTCCCTTTTGGTGAGCCTCAACGCCAATATATCTGGAATATATCTTCAGATGAACAATCTGGAAGAGGCCCGCGCATCCATCGAGCGGGCTTTAGCCGCAATGCAGCGAACCGGCAAGAGGGAATGGGCTCCCCACCTTCGAATCCAGCTTGCGAGGGTTCTCGCGAAAAAGGGGCAGGATCTTCAGGCGGAGGAATTTTTCTGGCAGGGTATATCCGAAGCATCCGAGCGAAACGATTGGCCAAGCGTGGCACTGGGTTTGGACTGCCTCGGGGATCGCTATCGGGCGCGAAGGCTTCTGGATCAGGCCGATGCCGCTCTCACCGAAGCTTTTCGTCTCCGCAAAATTCTGCATTTAGGCGAAATCGAAAGCTCTTATCTGAATTTGGCCCGGCTTCGATCCGATCAAGGCGACCTGCACTCGGCCGGGATACTGATGGACCGCGCCGTCGATGGTCTTCAAGCTTCCCATAGCCTCGTGTCTAACTGGAGCGTGTACTATGAGCGGGGCCGCGTGCGGCTGGCGCAAGGAGAGTTGGCTCCCGCGCTCGCGGATTTCCGCACGGCCTTGGACTTGGTGACGAGTTGGCGTCGCAGCGTAATCCCCACTGACGAAAATCGCATGGCGGCGGAAGCTGGCCTTCAACAGGTTTATTCGGCTTTGATCGAAGCAGGGAACCGCCTGTATTTCAAAACCGGCGAGGCTAGCCTGTCCCGCGAAACTTTCGACGCCGCCGAAGATAACCGCGCCGCGAGTCTTCGAGCGCTGGTTCCGAGCGTAGACAATTGGCGCGCGAAACTTCCGTCCCGTTATTGGGAACTGCTGCCCCAACTCCAGACCGCGCGGCGAGCGTTGGTCCAACAGGGCGATCCGGGGTTTGCGCGTCGAGTGCAGCAGATCCGTACGGCGCTGACCGAAATGGAATTTTCCGCCGGAGCGAAAAGCGGCGGGGCCACCGGAAGCGCACTGGAAAAGGCTCAAGCGGCGCTCGACCGCGGCTCGGTTCTGTTGAGCTTTCATTTAGGCGACGCGAATTCATGGCTGTGGGCCGTATCAAGCGACCGGTTAGTTCTTTACCAGTTAAAGGGGCGAGCGGAAATAGGGAATCTGATTCAGCAGTTTGCATTCGCGCCGAATCGAGCCACGGACGAAGTATCACAAGGGGGCGAGGCGCTTTACCGCATCTTGTTCGGACAATTGCACCCGGTATTCCGGGACCGGCGGCGGTGGCTTGTTTCGCTTGACGAAGACCTCTTTCCCATCCCGTTCGCCGCTCTGGTGGTCGGAAAAAAGAACGGCGAGCCGGTTTATTTAGGGGAAACGCACGAAATACAGATTACTTCGGGCGCTCTAATGCTTCGCGCTCGCTCCACCGATCCGGAATACCCAAAAAGATTCATCGGTGTAGGCGATCCGATTTATAACACGGCCGATCCGCGCTGGCGTGGCTGGGGTGAAAAGAGTCCGGCGATCCGCCCGCAACTCGCGCGGCTGCCCGGCACGGGCCAAGAACTCCGGGAAAGCGCGCTCGTCTGGAGCGACGTGAACAACCCGGCCGTTCTTCTGACGGGCGCGGACGCGAACAAGCATCGGCTCTGGCAAACGTTGGCCGAGCGTCCGGCGGTAATCCATTTCGCGACGCACGTTCTCGAAGAAGAAAGATCCGGTGCAATCGCTCTGAGCTTGACCAAGTCTGGTGTGCCCGAGTATCTAGGAGCGGCTGAAATCACTCCCCAATGGGTGCCCGCCAGCTTGATTGTTTTGAGCGGATGCAGTTCCGGCAAAGCCGAAGCGCGGCCTGGGACCGGATTAATGGGCTTGACGAGAGCATGGATCGCGGCAGGCGCGGACACGGTACTGGCTACGCATTGGACCATGCCGGACGATAGCGGTCCGTTTCTGGTGAGCTTTTACCGGCACTTGCGGCAATCGCCCCAAGAAGGGGCTGCGGGCGCGCTCCGTGCCGCCCGCCTCGAAATGATTGGCTCGGGATCGTATCGCGCGCGCCCAGGGTATTGGGCAGCTTATTTTCTAGTGGGGAATTCGTAAAATGACCTATCCTGGCGTGGCCGTGTCACCCTCTTCGGAGCATGTGGCCGGCGGTTCGCTAAACACCGTTTCAGAAGAGCCCGTTCCCTTGAACCCGTCGCCCGACTGGTTCGAACTGGTCGAAAGAATCAAGCGTCAGGAAGAGAGCGGCATGGAAGATCTCTACCAGCTCTTTTCGCGGGGCATCCGCTATTATCTTTGCCGCCAGTTGGGGCCGCAGGATCTGGACGACAAAGTTCACGACAGCTTCCTGATCGTTGTGCAGGCGATTCGACGGGGAGATTTGCGCGAACCCGAGCGGCTGATGGGCTTCGTCCGGACGGTAGTCAGGCGGCAGATTGCGGGGCACATCGACATCGCCGTGCAGGCGCGGAAACAGCAGGTGGATCTCGAATCCGGCCACGGAATCCCGGATTTGCAGCTGGATCCGGAAAAAGTCGCGATTCATCGCGAACATGAGGCCATTGCGGGCAAGGTGCTGAAAGGCATTTCGAAGCGCGATCGGGAGATTCTCACGCGATTTTATCTCGAAGAGGAAAGCCAGGACGAGATCTGCACGCGCATGAATCTGACCGAAACGCAGTTCCGGCTGTTGAAATCACGGGCGAAAGCGCGATTCGGGGAGATGGGGAGACGCAAAATCGGCCGTCGAATCGCTGTCGGCACGTTTTAGGAAAACTTTAGAGATATTTTCGCGTCCGCTCCACTCACCTAGCAAAGGCGCTTGAATCGTACTTGAAGCGCACTGAGGAACGTACCGAAATGCAACAAGAAACATCCCACGTCGGCGACGACCGCCTGGAACTCTACGCAATGAACCGGTTAAGCGGCGTGGAGCTCGAGAATCTTGAGGAACACCTATTACTTTGCGAGCCTTGCCAACTTAGGCTTGACGAAACAGAGAATTATGTCTTCGCGATGCGAAGCAGCCTGGCGGCGCTTCGTGCCGCGCCCGAACCGGAATCGATTTGGCGTAAGCTGCGCGACGCAATCGGCGAATGGCGTCTGTCGCCCCTGCCGGCGTTTGCCAGCGCACTGGCCCTTGTGGCGCTAGTACTTGGCATTTCCACGCAATTGCCCCGAGCGGGCACACGGGCGGCTTCGGAAGAACCCGTGACTGTCCGGCTCGAAGCCATGAAAGGGGAAGCCGCAAACTCTGTTGCGAACCGTCCGCTGCGGTTACTTCTCGACGGAAGAGGATTGTCCCCGGCCTCAGGCTACCGGTTGCAGATTGTGGACCAGTGGGGCAAGCCGGTATGGGAAGGCATCGCGGCTTCCGGCTCGCCGGAAGGCACATTGCGCGCGAGCGTTGGTAAATCGCTGGGTTTAGGCACATACTTTGTGCGGATCTTTGCGAGCGGAACGGGAGGCGAGCCTGTGCGAGAGTTCGGTCTGCGCGTGCGTTAAAGCAGTAGGATGAAGTAATGAGATCCGTCGCCTTGGCCTTGGCCGGCCTGTTGTGGCTCGCGCCCCTTGGGGCAAGTAAGCCGCACAACCCTAAATCGGCGGGCGCGGCCGCTTACAAGAATGTAACTCCTAGGGCGAAGCACCAAAAAATCAAAAAATTCAAACCTACCGGGCACGCGAAACCCAAGCGCTATTCGAAATCGCAAATAACGCGCCGGCATAGTTAGTGTCCGATGCAAGCCTCGCAGCCGGATTCCGCGGCTGATGCCCAAATTCCAAGTTCCGCCACGGCTCTCTGGCGTACTATCACC